>JBARRE010000200.1:0-6147 GCA_049644065.1 Sedimentisphaerales bacterium
GGCTTGAATTGTTCGAAGACGAGGACAAAGGTAAATGCGCCGAGTGCCACCCGAGCCGGCCGGGTGACGATGGGACTCCGCCGCTTTTTACGGATTTCACATACGATAACCTCGGCGTGCCAAAGAATCCTGAGAATCCCTTCTACTACCTGCCCAAAGAACTCAATCCGGATGGAGTATCTTTTATCGATCTGGGGCTTGGCGGCGAACTTAACAAGCCTTCTGAGAATGGCAAGTTCAAGGTCCCATCCCTGCGAAACATAGCAAAGACGGCGCCTTATTTTCATAATGGCATTTTCAAGAATCTTCGCCAGGTCGTCGTTTTTTACAATACCAGGGACGTCGGGCCGTGGGCGCCTCCGGAAGTTCGCGCGAATGTCAATAACGAGGAGCTGGGTGACCTTGGTCTTACCGAACAGGAAGTCGACGATATTGTTGCGTTCATGCAGACTCTCAGCGACGGCTATAATTCAAGTGAGAAATAGATTTGGCGAGAGGAATTGAAGACATCGGACGTGAACCGCAGCTTGTGGCTCGATCCGTTTCGGGCTTTTCAGTTGCTGTTCTGCGTGCGGGATTCGTATTGGTCTCTGGCTTTTTCGAAATCTACGGGGGTCAGGTCCAGCTTGTTTAGGACTTTCGTGGCGAGCAGCGTGGCGAGGATTTCGCCGCTGGGGTCGCTGGCCGAGACGAAATGAGAAAGAAAGATAAGGGCGCCGGCGAAGCTGAAGTCGCCGTTCATTATCGGCGAGTGGTGCCTGAGGACCGCCTCCTGAATGACCGGCGAGAAATTCCACCTCAGGCATATCCTCGCTCCGACGTCGCAGTGGTCCATACCCAATTCCGCTTTCTCCTCATGAACGACCGAAACCATCCTGTCCCACAAGGTTCCCAGGACTCGTGCGCTAGTTTTGTTGCCGGCCACTATTATTGCCAGCCGGCCCACGTCGTGGACGAGCCCGGCCAGGGCGTGCATCTGCCGCTTCTCTCTCGGAAGTGAGCAAATCCCGCCCAGAATATCGGTTGCGATGTAAATGTCCTCGCTATGGTCAACGTAGTCGTTCAGATATTTCAAAGCGGCAAATTCCTGCTGGATCGCATCTCTGGCGTAAGAAATTCCAATCAACTGCACCAAAGGCCGAATTCCCACGTGCTTGACGGCATCCTCGATGCTCTCGAAATCCTCCGCCCGGCCAAAATACGAACGTGCCAAAGCCAAAAGCTGGCTCCGCAGTTTGGGGTCACTTTCTATCAGCCGGAGTATTTCCGTTCCGTCCTCGGCCGGTTTTACCGCGGTGCTAAGAAGCTGATTGATATCGGTTGGAAACAGCGGCAGATCATCGACGAGCTGAGTTATCTTACGTGACACTTGCTCCCGTTTGTTGGCGTTCGGAGCCGGCGAATTCTGACTTTCATTGCTCAACATGACCGCACCTCGAGAATTAAATAAACACCTATTTACCACACCCGCACACTATTGTGCCCTTACGCACATTTTCCACAGCGACTTTCAGCTCTTCTTGTGCAGCATATCGTATTCGGTCTCGAAGCGAAGCTTATGCCGGACCTCCTCCTGGGCCAGCGCCAGAAGGACTTCCCGCGATTCATCGTTGTTGACGTTCGGTATAAGATTCACGTATGTCCTGAAGGCCGCTTCTTCCTTCTCCATTCCCAGCAAAAGCATATCCGTGTAATCTATATCCAGCGGCGAATCGCTATCTGATACTATATAATCACTCTCAGGACGGCCCGAGGGCATCTGTTTCTCCGCCATGGTTTTACCCGTTTTGATCATCTCCAGCTCAAGCCTGGCTTTGTGCTCCAGCTCTTCAGCGGCCAAATCTTCAAACACCTGCCGCATTCTCGGATCATCCACCCGGCCGGCCAGTGCCAGGTAAAAATAATACGCTTCAACTTCTCTGGAAATTGCATATTCCAGAATCTCCTGATCGGAATTAACTTTGCCCATTGCCTTCTCTGCCCTCTCAATCAGTGTTTTATCGATAACCAAACATCTACAAAAACCACCTGATACTGCTGCTCGTCCCGCTTGCTTCACTTATTGACGAATTATAATATCTTTTGTAAACACTGCAACTTTTTTCGCCCTTTGCTTATAATTTTATCGCCGGAGCGGCATTAACCATCCAGGAATCAAAGACTATTTGCCAGACCCTGGACAGTTACAGCAAACCGGAATAGCTGTAAGTCTACCCGGCCTATGCCCTCCATGGGCGAGTCCTCTTGATGCCCTTGAGTATCCGGTTTGCAATGAGCACATCTTCGGCGATCTCGAAATCAAACATCCCGGCCAGCACGAAATCTGCGCCATTTTCAAACGCATAGCGGAAGGCGTCATCGGGCGGTATGGCGCCGGCGGCCATGACCTTGAACGCAAACCAGGGCTTTTCAACGCTTTTCATAAAATCGATTACTTCCTGCGGGTCGTTGCACCAGTAGCCCGGGACCTCGGTATAAATGCTCGTCAGCTCATCGGGCCTCGGCGCGCTTGGATAGTTGTGGTGGTGGAATGTCTTAATGTAGAAATCGGCGTCGATTTTATTTCGCTCGCACTCCCTGATGACTTTCATATCGTGCGCTCCGACCCCGCAGGGCACATCGTGCTCCTTGGCAATTTCCACAGCCATGGCAATCATATCGACTTTACCTTCGGAAACAAGGCGATCGGCAGCAACTCCCCACAAATAACTCGCTTCGACCCCCTCATCGACAAGCTGCTTGACCTGCTTGCGATACTCATCCGGCTGCGTATCGACCTGGGCGGTCGGGCATATTATCCACTGAATCTTGCCGCCTTGCTTGTTGCGGTATCTCTTGAGCATGCTCACCACGCCGGGAGCGGTATGGATAACAAGTGTGTTGACGCCGTGCGCTTCGGCCAGCGCCATCGTCTCGAAGATTTTTTCTTCGGTGTTATAGTGCGCCGTCAGATTGTAGACATACTTCAAATCCCGGCTGTGCGTGAAATGGGTCAGCAGATTGCCGCCCAGCAAAATCCGGCTGATTTTAAGATCTTTGATCCTGCCCATTGGCAAGTCGGCCTCCGACACCAGGAAGTTCTGTTCCGCTCCGGACTGTTTCACCGCACCTCCGGCCAGGGCCTGATTTTGTGTCGCATGCATTGCTAAGGCGCCCGCGGCAGGTGTCAGCAATGATTTTTTAATAAAATTTCGACGGTCTATGTTTTGAGACATAAATATTCTCCTTACTTCATATCAAACCAGGTTGAAGTCATAAGCTGCTTAAATATCCGAATTCATTCTACCTGTTTCCGGAGATCACCACAAAACTTTTCCAGCTAATTTTCAAAACGCCGAATTTATCTGGATTAACATGCCGATAAATAGTAAAAAGGATTTTAATGCAGGGATTATGGAGTAAATATGGCATCTGATAGGTTGGATATTTATAAAAGGCCGAAATTCAGTAATCCCCGGTTGTTACTGGGTTTCTCAGGCTGGATGGATGGCGGTGAAGTTTCGACAGGTACCGTTAAGTGCCTTATCGACAAGCTGGACGCCCAAAGATTTGCCGAAATCGATCCAAAGGGATTTTATATATACAGCTTCCCCGGCTCAATGGAAATTACTGCGTTATTTCGGCCTCACACGCAGATAAAGAACGGCATCATCAAGTCTTACGAAATTCCTGCGAACACATTTTTCTACAGCGAAGAAAACAATCTCATTTTGTTTTTAGGCAAAGAACCCAACCTGAACTGGGAGGAATTCGCAGAATGCATCTTCTCGGTGTGTGCGGAATTTGGCGTTGAGATGATATATTTCATCGGCAGTGTGGCCGGTCTTGTGCCCCACACACGTGAGCCAAGACTTTTCTGCTCCGTCTCAGAAGCCGAACTCAAGGAGACGTTCCAGCACTACGGCGTAAAATTCGCCAACTATGATGGCCCTGCCAGTATCGTCACTTACCTCACAACCAACTGCAGTAAACGAGATATGAAAATGGTAAGCTTCGTAGCTGCGATTCCCGCTTATGTTCAGGGCAGCAATCCCAAGTGTATAGAAGCAGCAACACGAAGGATAGCCGGCATGCTGGAGCTGGAAATGGAGTTTAGCGACCTAACGACTATAAGCGAGGAATTTGAAAAGAAATTGCAGGATGTCGTTCAGGAGCAGCCCGAACTGGAAATCAACATTCACAAGCTGGAAGAAGATTACGACAATGAGATTTTCAATAACGAGCTGGGTGATTTAAAGACATGGCTGGAGCAGCAGGGTATTAGAGTCGATTAGTCACCACTCCGCTATCCGAATAAAGCGTTCAGCAAAATACTATAAAAACAAATGGGGCTTATACCGAATCGAAATCAATCGGTATAAGCCCCGAAATTACTCAACATTCATCGCGATCAAAACCGCCTACGGCAACGTAGCCTGGTCCAGAGCAAGGTCATCGGTAATTAGAATAGCGTCAAGCAGCACGCCGTCCTCGCGCTTGGCGATTTCCAGCGTATGCTCGCCAGCGGCCAGCGTCCAGTTCACAACCGTGCCGTCGTGGTCGTCACTGTGAACCTCGTCCCAGGCCCAGCCATTCAGAGCTTCCATCCCGTTGAACCTCACCCAGCCGCTGCCGGGCTGATCGGGATCTTCGAGAGTCTGACTGGTAGCACTCGTGATGCGGACCCAGAATGAATCGCTGTCGGCCTCTTGACCGCGCAACAGGATTTTATAGACGCCTTCGGCCGCAACCGTGAAATTGTAAACGGCTACCCAGTCGGCCCCTGGCGCGGTATCATTGTCGTCGCCGTCACCGTTTTGTGAACCGATATGCGTTCCGCCAGATGAGGTCGGACCGTGATAAGTCCGCCAGCTCTCTCCAATTATATCGGCTGCTTCCGCTTCGAATACCGTATTAACCTCCTTCGGCACTATTGCAGGAGGTTCCGGTTGCAGCCTGATATCGTCAATATACACAGTACCCGAACCGCCGGCCTGCGGATTATCTCTATTTCCGATACCAACCGAGATATTGTCCACATCGGTCAAATTCACGCCCTGGTCCGCAAAGGTCTGCGTCGGAATAATCCACTCCGTCCAGACGTCTATCTGCGTTGCGGCCGGATCGTCGTGATATACCACAGCAGGCGTGCCCGCGCTGTTGCCGACTGCTATATACATCGACTCGGCACTATTACTGGATATACCGATATCCTGAGATTGCCACTGCCCCGTCACCGTACCGGTCGTCCGGACGCCGGAGAATTTGGCCTCACCAGTCACGGCTGGATTATGACTCGTTAATGCCAGGCCTATATAAACATTCGAACTCATCGAGATGCTCGGTCTCCAGACCAGCGGCGTCCAGGTCGAACCGTCACTGGAATAGTAGCCTCTCAAGTTACCGGCGAAGTCGCGCTCCAGCCTGACCCAGTATGGTGCCGTGATTGCCATTTGCTCGGGCGTTGCTACCGAGGTGTCGCTGGTGGCGTTGCCGTCCGTGTCCGTTCGGCCCTGGAACCTGCAACCCTGTGTGGGCGTGCCATCGGCATTTGTGGACGTAATGTACACCGCGGCGAATTTCGAGCCCGGATCGAGCGTCTCGCGAATCATTACGCCTGCTTTGGCCCATGGATCGGTGTTATCCACGCTCTCGACCCTGGCTGTTATCGAGCCGACGCCGGATAGCTGCATATAGGCAAAATGGAACTCGTCGTGGGCATCCCAGATATCGGTGCCGGCTGCGGTCATCGTGTAGGTGCCGGCCGGCCCTTCTGTGAAGCTGCCCACGGAACCCGGCGAGCCTCTGAACCACAGCGATAATTCTTTAACACCTCGTGCCGTCCAGTCCCGGTGGGCACTCAGCGTCATAGTCGCCTCGGAATAGTTCAAATAGCCTTGCTTATTGTTATTATAAACGAGCGGTATCGACTGCTTACCTCCGTGAACGATGCTTTCCTCGGTAAACGATTCCGTTGTTTCGTCGCCTACCGCCGCTCCGCTGCCATTACCGGCATAATATGGCGGAGTGTCCGGCGTTCCGTAGCCGAGCCCATCTTTCCACGTATACCATATCTGGTTATCGGCGGCGTCGTAGCTCTCGAAGTCGTCCAGTACAAAATATTCCTGTGTCGTAAAGTACCAGATATTCCCCTGCCATATTCCGGGC
>JBARRE010000201.1:0-2277 GCA_049644065.1 Sedimentisphaerales bacterium
CCAGCCGTGCTTTTCGAGCCTCGCGTCGTACCTCTCGCCGCTGCGAATACTGTCGAACAGAATCGGCCCTGTGGAAACCTTCCACGTCGAGTCACTCGCTATGACCTGTGACGAGCCGTCCGTAAACTCCACCTCAAGCTGGCAAAGCATAGTCGGCCTGTCCCGCCACGGGGCCTGGTCGAAGCCCCACACCGCGCGCGTGTGCATGTTATACCAGCCGTTGCCGAGCATTACCCCGACAGCATTACTTCGGGGCCGCACATAGTTGGTGACATCATACGTGACGTAGAGTACCCGCCTGTCATAATGCGTGAACGCGGGGTCAAGCACATTGTCGCCCACTTTTTTCCCGTTAAGGTAAAGCTCGTAGTACCCAAGCCCGCAGACATAGGCGCGCGCCTTTTTGATTGGCTTTTCCAGTACGAAAGTCTTGCGAAACAGAGGGCTCGGCTGTACGGACTCATCGGGCGGCGGCGGTGCGCTCAGCCACCTGGCCTGCCAGTCCCAGGCCCACAGAAATCCCATCTCCCACCGGGCTCGTCGGCTGTAACGGCCCGGTTTGCCGCCGGCGTCCCACACACGCACCTTCCAAAAGCATCGCATACGCGATCTCAACCGTTTGCCTTCGTAAGCCACATGAATGCTCTGGTCCGACTCGACCTTGCCCGTGTCCCACAGATCGCCCTGATTCTTCGCGAGGTTCTCTTCGCTGCTGGCCACCAGAATCTGATAGGCGGTTTGCATCTGGCCCCGCTGCTTGGATCTGACAACCCAGCTCAGGCGAGGCTTCGGCACGTCGATACCCAGAGGATCGACGAGGTACTCGCACCGCAAGTCTGTTGCTGCTGCACCGCTGGTACCGCCATCGGTAAAAACGGCGCAGCCGCCGCAGGCCAATAGAATCGACGTCAGAATAATCGCGATTAACTGCCTCATTTTATTCACCTCCAGTGGCACGGGCTTCCAGCCCGTGAAAACACGGCCAAGCCTGTCCTGAGCGAAGTTGAAGGGATGGCCAGTGCCACGTTGATTGCAATAGGGAATCTGTCACTCCTGCGGAAACAAAAACCCCGAACAGCGGCAAAAGTGTGTACCGCCGCTCCGCCGCAAATGACAGGAAGAATTGGCTGGTTTCAATAGAAAAGGACATGCAACTGCCTTCGAAAAAACAGATAAATCCCAAACCCGGGCTGACTTTTTTTATCGCTAAACTGCATGCAGACATTCGCCACTACATCTGCTTTATACCAGAAAGTATAAAAAATGCCAGACAATTTGTCCGAAACAACCTATCTTTAAGTTTCCGGCCGGCTCAAGTAAAGATGCCAAAGGCCGATGCTCTTAGAACTTCTTTACCAGGCTGACACCCATCGTCGAGGCGCCGGCATTTCCCAAATAAGGCGAGACCTCAAAGCCTGCAACTTCGAGCTTCTCATGTCTGCCCGCCACCGTGTGCCCGACGACCCAGCCGAGAGTCGCCCCAAAAACGACGTCACTTGCCCAGTGGTCACCCGTGTCCATCATCCTGTAGGCCACGAGGGACGCCAGCACATAGGCGGGAATGCCCACCTTCGGCCCGTAATATTCGTCCAGGACCGAAGCAACGGTGAAGGAGTGGGAGGTGTGACCGCTCGGCCAGGCCCAGCGCTTGCCGTTAGGTGTATCATTGTCCCTGATGGCCTTCAGGCCCGTCGTCGTCAGTGACGTCACCGCAAGTGCGGTCATCATTGTCCACGCCCTCTGCCGGTTGAGCTCGTCTTGGTTCTCGGCACTGAGCGCATACCAAATGCCGGTAGCCGCAAAATGTGTCACCGGATGGCCGATTACGTAGAGACTTTCGTCCCTGAAATTGTGCAAGTGCGGATGCCTCTCGAAATGATCGGCAATTTCCTTGTCGGCATCCTGATGCATCGCGATACTTGCACCGCCAGCCAGTAGTAGTGCCGCCATATTATCTCGTTTCAGAAAGGTTTGCTTTGAATCTTCGATGATCCTGTCCGGCCATTCGGCGACATCGCGTTTTGCTGATTGGAGCCAGAGCGGTTTCCTCGAAGGACCTTTAGTTTGACTCGCCTGGTATGCGTTGGCCTCTGCCTTGCCCGACTCAGGCGTGTCGAACGCGCCAGTTTCCTTTTCGGGAACAACAGGTCCGGTGTTCACACAGCCAGCACCCAGGAGCGTCGCCGCACAGACAATTCCGAGCCAGAATCCATTCCGGCGATAAGTTCTCACGTGCCAAATTCCTCTTTAGCTTTATGCGCAACGAGCGTCACATGC
>JBARRE010000202.1:0-6582 GCA_049644065.1 Sedimentisphaerales bacterium
GCAAGCAAAAGTTGCCGCAGATTCTCAGCGAAGACTCTTATGGCTTCCTCGTCGGCCCTTAGTTTTGTCGCGGCGAGAATCTCTGTTTCCATCGATGGCGATAGAAGTCTTTTGTAGCTGTCAGTGACAGCTTCTTTGACCTGCGCCGAACAAGCCGAATGTCCCTTTACGAACAACCCTTCAAGTATTAGAAGTGCCTGTTCTTCGGAAGCTGTTACCTGCAATCTCAAAAAGCCTTCCCTTGCACCTCTCCGCATCGCCAGAATCCTATGCGACGGCGCCTTGGCAACCGGCTCGGAGCCGTCGAAGTAGTCCTCGTATTTACGCCCCTCTTCTTCTTTGTCCTTCGCGACTTTTGTCTGGAACAGGCCTTTACTTGAAAACAGCTCACGAATTCTTGCTCGCGCAGTTTGTTCTTCGCTGACCCACTCGGCGATGATATCTCTGGCGCCGGCAAGGGCGTCTTCGGCAGACTCAACTCCCTTGCTCTCATCGACAAAAGCCTCCGCTTCAACCGCGGGATCGACAGCGGGGTTCTGGGCAAAAATCATTTCGGCCAGAGGCTCCAGTCCTTTCTCCCGGGCGATTGTCGCTCGTGTTCGCCGCTTCGGTCGATACGGCAGGTAGATATCTTCCAGCACGGCCATGGTTTCGGCCTGCATAATTTTTTCTTTAAGCTCATCCGTAAGCAGCTCACGCTCTTCGAGAGATTTGATGATGGACTCGCGTCTGTCGTCCAGCTCTTTTAACTGATTCAGTCTGTCTCGAATTGCCGTGACAGCCACCTCGTCCAGGCTGCCCGTGACTTCCTTGCGATACCGGGCGATAAACGGTATCGTGGCTCCGCCTTCGAGCAGTTCGGCCGTCGCCACCACTTGTTGTAGTCTCAGCGTCAATTCCGAGGCGATCTTTGTTACATGTTCCCGGCTCAATTGTTGCTCTTTCAAAATAAATTAACTTTCGTAGGGGCGGTTTACGAACCAACTCCTGTTTCATGCCTGTCCCGGGATGGGTATAACGTTTTCCTTCGGGATCTTGACCGTGCCCTTCTCAAAGTCTTCGGCGGTAGGTTTCAGCGTCAAATTAAACAGATCGGGATTCTCGTCTGCTGCGCCCATGATTTGTTTCCACGAGACCTGCCGGCCCGTATAGGCGGAGATTCGACCCATAATCGCTGTGGCAGTGGATTCGGCGACGTCCCGCGCCTGGTTCACGGGCCGGCCCTTGTTAACATAATAAAGCGTGTCGATTTGCTCCTGGATATGACCGGCCGGGCCCTGGGGCAGGTCGTCGGGAATTGGCGAATTCTGAGGTTTCGGGTAGTCGTTGCTGTTCGTATGGCCCTTTTCGTAAACGAAGTCGTGCCCGACCGAGTTCCAGCAGGCTTTTACCTGGCGGCACATTGAGTGGATATGCACGCCTTCGCCGTAGTCATAATCCACGCTGAAAAAGTCGTACATGTCACCGGCGGGGCGACGGGAGCGGCCGCCGAAGCCAACCGCACTGACGGGCGGACCGCCGCAGAACCAGTTCGCCACGTCGATGTTATGGACGTGCTGTTCGACGAGATGGTCGCCCGAAAGCGTAATCCAGTTTTGCCACGACCGCACGAGATCTTCGGCCGACTTCGGATTGATCGGTCTGGACCAGAACATGTGCCCGATGCAGCACGAGACTCGGCCGGCGTAAAGTTTGCCGAGCGCCTTTTCGACAGCCACGGCTTGGTGTGTCTTAATGTGGTCCCAGTCGTGGCGCATCTCTGTGCCGGCGGTGATTACCAGGCCCTTCTTTTCCGCTTCCCGCCCGGCGGCGATTACGCGCCGGCAGCCGGGCGGGTCCACGGCTACGGGCTTCTCGATAAAGACATGCTTGCCGGCCTTTACCGCCGCCTCAAGGTGCAGCGGCCGAAACAGCGGCGCCGTGGCCATAAGCACGATCTCGACATCGGTCCCAAGCAGGTCTTGATAGCAGGTTGGGCCGCCGAAGCACCGCTCGGGCGGGACGTCCAACTGTTTACCCGCTCGAACGGCCCGGTCCTTGAAGTAGTCGGCGGTCGCGACGACCCGAACGTTAAAGCCGAGAATCTTGCCGGCTTCCAGAGCGCCGGCCGCTGCGCCACGACCCCGGCCGCCGCAGCCGATGAGACCTATTTTGAAGGTCTTACCCTGTCCTTTGGCAGTAGCTCCAAGAATGGTTGGAGCGCTCAGGGCAACACTTGCACCCAATGCCGTTTGTACGAAATCACGCCGCGATAGTTTGGTAGTTTTTTTCATCGGACAACTCCTTTAACAAAGATATCGAATTGTTTTAAGTTTCTCATTTGGCAACATTGATAATAATCCTATTGCCTTTTGGTTCCGCATTGTATCAAAAATCTGTTTTGTTTCCTACTGTTCGTATCATAGTTGTTAAAAATATGGCTCTTGTGGTTAACGGGCAGATTGATTCGGGATTAGTACGAAAAGAGAAAATCTCAAAGCCTCAATATCTGCTTTATGCTCTTACTTCCAATTCCCCCGAAAAATCCGTGACAAACAGCCCCAAATATGCTAAACGAAAGTGTACGGATGTCGAGCGAAGCCATTTTGACGCATCTGTTTGGAGATACCGATGCGAGATATGAAACGACCTCAATGAAAGCCAGAATAAATAAGGTGCCACAAGATTATCACTGAGATTTCTTGCTTTTTTCTTGAAAAATCCGGGGGAACACGAGAAAAATGTACCGTACATCTTTAATGATCCCCAGATAAAAGAGCACGAGGTATTTTGCTGACCGGATAGACTCCATAATAACAGATTCACGAACAATTAGCAAGCCATAAAATGAGATGAATAACACACTTATGATTCATCTGAGATATCAGGGTCAAGAATAGCTTGATTGTGGCGAACAAATCCTTACAATGATGATATCCAGAGCAAGTTTGCTTGGAATCGCTCAAAAACTGAACGATGTGAGTGTTCTGTCAATCCTCAAAGCACGTTTGACCGAGCAGTAGGTATGATTGATATAGGAAGATAATGGCATGTCCCCGCGGCCAAGCACGGGTGAGGAACTTAGGATGGAACTGGCGATTCGCACAGAGCATTTGACGAAGATTTACAGTCAACGGCTAATTGCGGTCAACGACATGAATCTGGAAGTGCCATGTGGTTCTGTCTTCGGATTATTAGGCCCCAACGGTGCGGGCAAGACGACAACACTGCGTCTTTTGTTAGGATTGCAGCGTCCCACAGCGGGTCAGGCGCAGGTTTTCGGCAAGTCGTGCGGGCCCAATGCAGTTTCTGTCCGTTCTCAGATTGGCTATCTGCCTACAAATCCGAAATTTCCCGGCAACCTGCGGCCCATCGAATACCTGGACCTTCTTGGCAGGTTGTCTCGGCTGACAGGTGAGGTTCGCAAGCCGCGAATATCCGCCTTGCTTCGCGCCGTAGGATTGCTCGGAGCTACCGACCAGCGGATCCAGACCTTTTCTACAGGGATGTGTACTCGCCTGGGAATTGCCGCCTCCCTTGTCGCCGATCCGCCGCTGCTGCTCTGGGACGAACCCACCGCCGGCTTGGATCCATCGGCCCGGCGATTCACTCTGGAACTCATCCGCGAACTTCGAAAAACTAAAACCGTTGTCGTTGCCACACATATACTAAGTGACATTGATCAGATCTGCGATCACTTGGGCGTGATGCATGAGGGACGCATGATTTTTACCGGTTCAATGCAAGACATGAAGCAGCGTCTTCGCCGCCACGATTTCACCCTGGAGCTGGAAGGCGCAGCGGAAGATGTCCGGCGACTGTCCCAAGAGGTAGCTAACATGGAAGGCATTGATGCAATGGTTGACACCAGCCAGGCATTGCTTGTACGAATTGCCGATGGTCGCAGTCGCTCCCGCTCGCTGGCCGGTGTCCTTAAACTTATCGACGCAAGCAATCTTTCGCTCCAGGCAATACATTCCGGTCAGAATGCAACCGAGAACGCTTATCTCCAATTGCTGCAAGAGGACGAAGCCCATGGATTCCACCGCTAAAACTTCGAAGATCGGCACACGAATGATGCCCTATATGGCGATTCTCCAGCATGACATGAAAACCTTGTGGGGCAGTCGGCTGGTCCGTCTTTGGCTGGGAGCCACTGTGCTGTTGACTTTACTGCTGGTCGGCTCGAACTGGTCTAACTTCCAGGACGGCACGCTAATCGCGTCACTTTTGTTTCCGTACCTGGTGTTTCCCTGGTTTTTTGTTGTTGTGGTGCTCGGAGTCACCCCAGTATCAGGATCGCAAACCGAAACGTTGGCCGACGGAATCTTGAGCCGGCCTGTGAGCCGCTTTGAATACCTGCTGGCCACATGGTCGGCCCGGGTCGTGCTTGTGTTGGGCATCTTTCTGGTAGTGACAATTCCGGCGATCGTTCTTGTAATTCTGGCAAAACGGCCTGTACCGGAGGACACGGTGACTGTCTATGGAATTGTCACCGCTCTGGGTGTGGTCGGACTCGTACTGACTTTCCTCGTGTCGCTGGGATTTCTCACCGGGACACTGCTGCGAAAGCCACTGTTGGCGGTGGTGGTGCTTATATTCGTCTGGTACCCGATCGGCCTGATTTTGAGCATCTTCTCATTGGAGGAGTTCTCACCGATTAGTTTGAACCGGGCGATATCCACACAACTTCGCCGCTCCTGGCGAGAGACTGATGCCGAGGCAAAGGACCACGCCAACGTACAGGATGCCGATGTTATTACCGATCAGGTATCCAACTTTTTCAGCGTCCTTTCCGGCATCCAGCCTAAGCCAAAGGCGAGCAAACCCGATTTCTTCGAGGGCGAAAAATTCGACGACTTTTCTTTGTTCCGCGTGACTTTGGGATACGGGCTGCCGACTATAGCGGCCGTTATCCTGGCAAGCTTGTGCTTCTATTGGCGAGATATGTGACAAGTTGTCGCTACGAGGAACAGAATGCTCTATCACCGAGACTGTAACCTTTAATATCGTGTGAGTGTACAGGGGATTATTAGGGTATTATTCGGGATGTTTACCTATTTGGGGAATTAAGAAACTATGAAAGCAAGATGCTCGGAGGCGAATGTATTATAATCGCCTCCATGTGCTCGCCACAGGGGCGTCACAAAATTTAATCTGATAAATTTAATTAATAATACTAAATAATACTAGGGACAGCCACCTGTTTTTTTCTTGGCACCTCGCTTAATTAAGTGTTATCAAGCCGAACGCGGGATATTTTCGCAGCAATTCTGGATGGTCGCGTATGCTCAGCAGAATAACATGTTCTGCTTACTCAATAGCCGGGTGTGCCATTTTGTGCGGTTTGTTGTTGATTCTCCATTGGAAAAAGAGTATAGTAACTTATCGTTTCCAGAGGTATCCGCGAAGAAGTTTTGGTTTTGCCATGGACAGAAAAAGAGGATTTACACTCATAGAACTTCTGGTGGTGATTGCCATCATTGCCCTTTTGCTGAGCATTCTCTTGCCCGCGCTGCGGACGGTCCGGGAGCAGGGCCGACGCGCCGTCTGCGGCCAAAATGAGAAGAACACGGGCCTGGGCTTGTTCATGTATGCCGACGACTACGACGGCAAGCTGCCTTTGAATGTGGTTGATCGCTGGTTGTTTGATGTTTCATACTGGACGACGGATATCATTCTGGAGACGGGGGCTTTTGATCGTCATATCTTTTATTGCCCCTCCTGGCGTCAGAGAGACAATATCATTTTCTGGCGCTACGGCGAGAACTTTCCAGCGGGGACGCCGGAGAACGTTACTCAGCCGGAGCCACAGGATGAAGCGACCCGCAGAAACTACCATCGCATTATGGGATACTTCTGGTTCATCGATACAGCCAGCGGCAGAACGAATCCGCCTATGAGCCCCGACAACACAGCGTCCAAGGAATGGGTCAGATCCGTCGCTGCTACGAAAAGCGCTCCCACAACAGTGGAGCTTATCGCCGACGTGATCGCAAGCAACGGACCGGACCGCGACCAGTCCGATTTCACTCGGGCAACCGGCGGCTGCTGGACACGCTGGCAAGTCTATGACAGAACTAACCATCTGAAAGCAGGCTCGAAGCCTACCGGAGGGAATATCCTTTTTGTCGATGGGCACGTGCAGTGGCGGCACTTCAAAGATATGGAACACCGTTGGTTCTCGCAACAGTTCAGTAATCCGTGTTTCTGGTGGTAAATCCTTGTGTTGCTCGATTTGACATTTGCGAGTTGTGGCAAAGACCTTGCCGGATTTTTTCGATATCCATTGAAAATCCCGGTAAAAAACAGGAATTGAATGGATCAATTACAGGAGTAAGTATGGTGAAACATTTTGTCCGGCTCTTTCTCGGGCTATCGCTGTTGTTTACGGTTGGAATCTTTGCCGGGGAAGCAGTTCAGGGCCCCGTTTCGGATTATTTCAATGTTCGCAGTTTTAGTGCCGTTGGAGATGGCCAGACGGACGATACTGCGGCATTTCAAAAAGCCCTTGATGCGGCGGAAAAAGCTGGCGGAGGTATTGTTTATGCTCCGCGCGGTAACTATTTCTTCGCCGGCAATTTGAATGTGTCCGACGCCGTT
>JBARRE010000203.1:0-2734 GCA_049644065.1 Sedimentisphaerales bacterium
CGCAACACCGACGGCTACGAAGGCATTTACTGGTAATATAACAAGCATGCACATTCTCTATCTGCACCAATATTTTGCTACGCGAAAAGGAATGACGGGTACGCGGTCCTACGAATTCGCCCGTCACCTTGTGGGTAAAGGTCATCGCGTGACGATGATGACCTCGGGGCTGGCAAACCGGGAGTTTCCCGTGCCCGAAGGCAAACAATACGCCGAGTTCGAGACCGAAGGAATTCATGTGGTTGCGATTGCCACGGCCTACAACGATCCGCAGGTCGGCACCGGAATGAGCGGTTTGCAGCGGATGCTCAAGTTCTATCAGTTTGCGTGGTCAGCCTGCCGCCTCGGCAAGAGTCTCGCCTCGCCCGATGTGGTCTTTGCCACGCACACGCCGCTGACAATCGGGCTGGCCGGCCTTACGCTAAGTCAACACTTCAAGGTCCCGTTCGTTTTCGAGGTTCGCGACCTCTGGCCCGAAGCGCTGGTCAACGTCGGAGCTTTGAAAAATCCACTGGCCATATGGTGGCTGGAGCGGATGGCAAAAAAAATATACACGGGAGCAAAACATATCGTCGCCCTGTCACCCGGCATGAAAGAAGGTATCGTCCGCACGGGCGTGCCGGCAGGGAAAGTAACGGTAATCCCGAACGCCAGCGACCTGGATCTGTTCGGCCCGTACCTGGACGGCTCGGCACAGCGCGAGCGGCTCGGATTGAAAGACAGATTCGCCGCGATTTACTTCGGGGCGATGGGTTTGGCGAATGGGCTTGAGTACGTGATTGAAGCCGCTCGAATCTTAACCGAACGTGGCAACAACAATATTGTCTTCGTGCTGCACGGAAGCGGTGGAAAACGTGCCGATCTGGAAAAGATGGCAAGCGAATACGATCTGGAGAATGTTATTTTCAGCAACCTCGTGCCCGACAAGGAGCAAGTCGCTCGAATTGTTGCCGGGTGCGACGTGTGCATGACTATCTACCAGGCGGCTAAAGAGCACACATGGTCACCTAACAAGATGTTCGATGCTCTGGCAGCAGGAAAACCGGTGCTGATCAATGTTCCAGGCTGGCTGGGTGAAATGATAGAGAACAACAACTGCGGCAGGTGCCTCAATGCCAATCGCCCTCAGATGTTGGCCGATGTGCTGGAAGAGCTGGCTGCTGACCCTGAGCTATGCCGACAAATGGGCGAAAATGCACGTGAATTGGCAGAACGGGAGTTTGACCGAGTCAAATTGGCCAACTGTATTGAAAACGTACTAATCGAGGCCGTCAGCGAGACAAAATAAACCAGCAAGAAATAAATACTGAAAAAGACTAATAATGATTTAGCTGCCGATGACGCCGTTAAAGCTACAGAGGCCCAGGAGGTACACATTCCGGGTATGGCCCAGTGTCATATCAAGTCCTTTCCGGGACGCTTTATGACCGAGATGGGTTATCATTGGCTTTGCGCACTTTATCGATTTTTCATTAAGCATCGCGGAAGTATTTGCCGGGTTGCCGTTGATGCCAACGGCAATGTCGTTGGGCTGGCAGTAGGCGGCGACTCCCATATCCGGGATGAATTTCTAAGTTCGGCGCTGTTTCGTTACCCCCACCTTATTTTCTGGAAGTTTCTCAGCAAACAACTGGTGCGCCGAGTGCTCCTTCAGGAACTCGCCAGGAAATTACATCGAAAGCGTACCGCTGCTCATTCGGGTGATACAAAAGCTCCAAGTGCCCAAGTTCGTTCAGGTAACCTGTTGTCAATCTGCGTTCTGCCAGACTGCAAAGGGACCAGCGTCGCCGGAAAACTTATCGAGTCCTTCCAGCTTGCCTGTGCAGTCGAAGGATACCAGCGACTTACTCTATCTGCCCTCAGCAAGAATAGCCGTGCCGTGGCGTTCTACAAGAAACACGGCTGGCGCCAGAGCGGCAAATCCGGAGAAAGCACCAGATTTTGTCTGGACTTGTAGTTGCCGCTGATGCATTTTTAGTTTTACGTAGTGTATAATTAGTGCCTGATCGGAAGAAATCTCATGCAGGATTCACATTTTGTAACTATCATCATGCCGATTCGCAACGAGGCCGATTTTATAGAGCGGGCGATAAGAAGCGTATTGGATAATGATTATCCCGCCGAGAGAATGGAGATTCTCGTTGTGGATGGGATGAGCGATGACGGTACGAGAGAAATTGTGGCTCGACTGTCGAAAGCGGACAGCCGGGTGATTATGCTGGATAATCCGAAGCGGATTGCTCCGGCGGCGATGAATTTCGGCCTTAAGACAGCACGAGGCGATTTGTTCATTCGAGTGGATGGGCATGTAGAAATTCCCGTGGATTTTATTGCTAAATCGATTCGGTGCCTGCACGAACATCCGGGAGCATGGGTCGCAGGGGGCTATATTAAAACAGTAGCGAACAGTTATACGGGACAGGCGATTGCCTCGGCGATGCGCTCGCCGATTGGCGTGGGCAACTCACGATTCCGGCTGGGAGATTACGAAGGCTGGGTCGATACGCTCGCCTTCGGCACGCACCACAGGTGGATCGTCGATAAGATCGGCTACTTCGACGAGGAATTAGTGCGGAACCAGGATGATGAATTCAACCTTCGAATCATCCTGGCCGGCGGTAAAATATGGATGTCGAAAGCGATACAAAGCACATATTTTTCGCGAGGCTCCCTGCATAAACTCTGGAAGCAGTATTTTCAGTATGGTTTCTGGCGGATAAGGACTCTACAGAAA
>JBARRE010000204.1:0-4302 GCA_049644065.1 Sedimentisphaerales bacterium
AATTTCCCCCCGCCTGCCCAAATTTACGCCTCTGCCCAAACGATTTTTCTCTCGGACTAACTCCAAGGCCCCGATCTGTGCGGTCCACCTACCCATTAACCGGATGAAGCCAAGAAGTTCCTTCTGTAAAAATGTCTCATAAAATCCTGCAAATAATGACATTACGATAAGCCATAATAAAAAACACGCACAAAAAACAAGAAGATGAAAGATTGTATTATGAATATCAGCAGATTTTGCGGTTTTTTTACACAATTCTGAAAGATTTCGAATTTTTTGGTATCGTCCCAAAGGTTGTGGGAAGTCTGATTGCTCACTTCCCGAACAGCCAATTACGTTTATCGCTTTGTCAGCTACCAGCAGAATCGCAAATCTACAAGTTCTGCTGCCAAGAATAGGAACTCACAGTTGCTTTTGCCCGACAATAATTTTACTATCTCCTTGCCGGCACGGAGGATAGGGCAACGCAGGCATGCGACCTGAGCGCCGTGTCGGTGCTATACAGCAGTGCGGCTCTGGGAGACTCTCGGAGCCGCTTTATTAGCTGCTGGTAGCCCTAATGCGATAAACGCATTCTAACACGATACTGTTTGCCCACAGCTTGTGGGAAAATACCAATTTTTTGAGTAACGTTTTGGTATTTTGAAGGACTACTTGAAATATTGGGATGGTGACCCGATAGTCCTATGAATTATAGGTTTTTTATAACTTCTATTGACAGCGGTATTTGTAATTGTATAATAGATATTATGGCTTTTTCAATTTCCTCGCAGTAAGCTGCAGAGAGAAAGGTGAGAAGGGTGTACAATTCGTTTTTTCAGTTTATGTCGTTTTTGAAGGAGTGAGAGTTTTTCCGATTTCAGGATTATAAAATTATTAATTTTGTTGAGGAGAAAAGAAATGAAGAGCGGGATCCAATTGGTTCGACTGCAAGAGCGGCAAGTATATGGGCTTAGAGGGATTGGCCTAAAATACGATAGAAATACAATCCCGAATCCATTTATTTTTAATCGTTTATACATTCTTTTGATTCCACTTTTAATCCTTACCTGCTTTGCTAATACAGTCTGTGGAGAGGAAGAACAGAACAGGTGGAGTGGGGTGGTTGAACTAAGCGAAGAATATTTCTCAGATGATGTTCCGAAAGCAATCCCGGATGCGGGAACGACAACGTCTACGTTGGCCATTCCGGATGCCGGCATAATTGTCGATTTAAACGTTAAGCTCAACATCAGCCATCCATCGGATGGGAACCTGGACATCTATCTTATTGCACCGGATGGTACGCGTGTCGAGTTGTTCACGGATGTCGGGGGTATATCATCTGATTTTGAGGATACGATACTTGATAACGAGGCAGCGCTGTCGATTACCGAAGGCTCCGCTCCCTTTACGGATTCGTATCGTCCGGAAGGGAGTCTTGCGGATTTGTACGACAAAGACATCAATGGCACATGGACGCTTGAAGTTACTGATGATTGGAGTAGTAATACCGGGACCCTGAACTCATGGTCTTTGATCGTGAAGCTTGAAGCCAAGGGGCCGTTACCTTCGCCGGTTATTAAGGGTGAATCTAACTTGCCCGGAGGAATCTGTGATACCATCTCCTGGGACGATGTGGGAGAGATTTGTCAATATGAGTCGAGTGTTGCAGAAGCTGTTCCGGACGAAGGGACGTTAACGTCAACTCTGGTTATTGATAACATGGGCGTGATTGAAGACCTAAACGTCAAGGTAAACATCAGTCATGGCTGGGATTCGGAATTGGACGTCTATCTTATCGCACCGGATGAAACACGCGTCGAACTATTTACCGATGTCGGGGGGTCGCAGGATGATTTTATAGACACGATACTTGATGACGAAGCGACGCTGTCGATTACCGGGGGCTCCGCTCCCTTTACAGGACCATATCGCCCGGAAGGGAGCCTCGATGATCTTATCGGCAAAGACATACAAGGTGCATGGGCACTTGAAGTCACGGATGATTCATGGTTCGGTTCCGGAACATTAAATTCCTGGTCGCTTATGATAGATAAGGCTGATGTTCTCTACTATGCCGAGTGTGCTACCGATCCCGACTTTGGCAATATTGTAGCCAGCACCGGCTGGATAATCGATGAAAACTGTACATTCACCGGACTGGATCAGAACGAAGAATACTGGTATCGTGCCAAAGCCAGGCCGCTGAAGACATGGTCGCAAACCAGCCAGGAGGATTTTGAAACCGATACCCTGTCGGACACAAAGGTCACGAGCGATGGTGACGTAGTGCTGGGTGGCGGCGGTGGTGGCGGCGGCCTTGGCCCTGAGGTTGATGTCATAGGGGCTCCCAGCTTCGAGTCCGATGGCGGATGGATACCGGGCAGCAATACTTTCGTTTTACTCTTCAGCGGTGTGGGCTTCTATCCCGGCGAACTCTGGGTGTCTGATGGTTATTGGGTGGCTGGTGTGATATTCGTGGAAGACTTGTGGTACGACGAAGGTGACATTGGCGCCTTCAAGCAAACTGTAGATTGGACAGGAGTTGATACTCTCGTATTTGACTATTGCAGCATGCTTGGGACTGACTTAACGGCATCAATCCTGATTGGCGATACAGAGGTTTGGTCCGATGATTCTATGGGCGATCTCATGGATGAACATTACGATGAAACAATCGATGTTTCAGCTTTTACCGGCCAACAAGATTTGATACTCATAGTCGAGGTCAAAAGGACAGGACGGTTTACTGCCGGGGTATTCTGGGACAATTTTCGAACCTATGGCCCTGGCGGCTCTGTGCCGTCCGGCAGCATCGTCTCGGCTCCAATTAGCCTTGGCGAAGATGACACATGGGACGTTTTGGCATTCAACGCAACGAAACCTGCTGGAACGGGGCTGACCGTTGATGTATTGCCGGCGACCGGTTCGACTCCAATTGCCGGTTACGACAATATTCCCAGCGGAACAGATCTGAGTGGTCTAAGTGAAAGGACGATCAGGTTGCGGGCGAATCTTTCAACCAGCGATTCGGAAGCCACGCCGGTGCTGCACGATTGGTCCGTCACGTACACCGATGCTTCCTGCGAAAGCGACTGGTCCAATGTAGAATCTTCCCTGCCGCAGCAATAAAAGGTGATTTCAACGACAACGAGAAAAAATCTCGACGAACATGAGGGAAATTGGGGCTGTAAGCTACGAACTTACAGCCCTTTATTATAGTCTTGGTGATATATAGCAAGCGGAATGATCTGTAAAAAAGCCACGGTCTTGCTATAACGGAGAGGGCGGGATTCGAACCCGCGGTAGCGCAAGCCCTACACAGCCTTTCCAAGGCTGCTCCTTCAGCCACTCGGACACCTCTCCGGGTTAGTTTTAAGTTTTGAGTTTTTAGTTTATTTCCTTCTCTGTAATACCTCAACAGCAACCTTTTATCTGCAAATTGACTGTTAATCCGTATCAATATAGCAATGTGGTGAGGGATTTGCAACGATAATCCCCGAAAGGAACAAGCGTTCGGCACAAAAAAGATTTTTCGGAAAAAATGAACCGCAGGGCGGAGAAGTTAGACTATTATAGATAGAGTGGATAGGGCAGTCGAACAACTTGTTGACGAGATATTAGTGATGGATTGCCAGAGCGGCAGCGTCAAGGCGATGGAGATGCTGGTTTCGCGATGGCAGAAACGGCTCTGGCGGTACGCCTTGAATCTGACCGGCGATACCGAAGCGGCGTGGGATATAACGCAGGAAAGCTGGCTCGGTATCATAAAAGGTTTGAGAAAATTGCACGATCCTGCAAGGTTCAGGGCCTGGGCATACAGAATTGTTACGAACAAGGTGAACGACTGGATAAGAAGAAATAGGAAGGTAAATAAGGTCGGACTCAAGGAAATTCATGAACAACAATACACAGAAAAGAAAGACATCGGCGTTAAGGAGCTGCTGGAAAAATTAGAAATGAAAAGCAAGACGGTTCTCACTTTATATTACTATGAACAGCTTAACGTCTCAGAGATTAGTGTAGCTCTCAAGATTCCAAAGGGGACCGTTAAGTCACGGCTTCACAGCGCAAGAAATGAGCTGAAAAAACTTTACCAAAAATATATTGAATAAAAATTTTAAGGAATAAAAAAATGAACGAAGAAGACATCAAAAAGATAATCGATGATACCTACGATGACTCGAGAGAAGACACATTATTGTCGATGGTAGGGCAACTCTACAGCAAAAAAATGTTCCCCAGTTTTATTGCCCACTTTTTATACGGTTTGCCTTTTATGATTGGGGCAGTCTATTGCGGCATTAAATTCTTCAAGAC
>JBARRE010000205.1:0-5352 GCA_049644065.1 Sedimentisphaerales bacterium
CCATTAAGTTTATAGTAATTTTGTATTGGCGTCCACTGAATTTCGAAAAAGTATCCAGTGTTGAAGCGGCCTCGGTCTATGAGCAGCTCCTTCAGGGAAAGGAAGTTTCAATTAGCGAACAACGCAAACTCCAAGATTATCTTTTCCGCTATATAACTCAAGAAGCAGGCCGATTAGATCTAAAAGTGCATATTTATTCAGGTATCGGTGCTGATCCATACTTTAACATAAGTGGTTCGAATCCAATGTTATTGGAGTCTGTCTTCAATGATCCTGACCAAAGAAATACCAAATTTGTAATTAACCATGGCGGGTGGCCGTTTGATAAACAAGCGGGTGCTATGTTAATCAAGCCGAATGTTTATATTGATTTCTCAGGACAGGCCTGGTTTCGTTCCACACGTGCATTGAGTAAAACGATTCGTGCCTGGTTGGAGTGGTATCCTGAGAAAGTGTTATTCGGAACTAAGGCTATTGGAGTTTCGCCATTATTAGGTTGGGAAGAACGTGCATGGCTTTCTACAAAAACTGCGCGTAATGCCCTCGCTATAGCTCTAACGGAGATGATGAACGATGGGCAGATTTCGCGTAGCCGTGCCGTTGAGTTGGCCGAGATGGTGCTTCGTACAAATGCCATAAGACTTTATGATTTTAAATCTACTATACATAAGGCTGCGGATGCTGGAGACTTGGCAAAAGTAAAGGCTTTTATCCAGGAAGGTATTGATGTCAATACGAAGGTGCATGGGTGTACGCCTCTGCACTGCGCCGCTCGTCACGGACACAAGGAAGTAGCGGAACTACTCATCGCTAAAGGCGCTGATGTCGATGCAAAGGACACGCGGGGCCGGACACCTATTGATCTGGCAATTAACCAAGGCCGAAAAGAGATAGCCAAGCTACTCCACAAACACAGCGAGAAGAAAGATTCGACAACCGGCATTGACGATACGAATTCGGACAAGCCCTATGTCGTTATTGAACGTGGCGATATCAGGGCCGTGATCGTCAATAACGAGGCGGTCGATGATGAAGTATTGCCGGGGCATCGCGGCGGTTACAGCGGCTTAGCTTCACTCACACATCGAGCGAGAGACAGGAACCTGTTCGTTCCGTTTTATGCCGGGCTTAATTTCGAGCACATTCATGATGGAACCGTCAAACCCAGAGATATTCTTTTCGAGCCGCGGAATGCTCCGATGGAGACAAGGCGGATAGATCAAAACACGGTGGAACTCTACCAACCGCCAACGCCGCACTGGCAGCTTGAAAGTTGGCTGCGGTATCAACTGCTCGATGACGGCGCTATTGAAATGACGCTGGATTGCATCCCTCGCGCCCGTACTTTTAAGAACGACTATATCGGTTTGTTCTTCGCCAGCTATATAGACAGACCAGAGTCTCTTGACATTCACTTTCTGGGCCGCCCTGCCGACGATAACGGCGCAGAGCCCCGGTGGATTCGCGGCGTGACGCCTGAGCATGGAAAATTGCCGACTCATTTGGCTGTCGATGACAATCGCAATTTTGCCCACGATCCAAACTTCCCGCTGACGCTCGTCTTCAATAAGTCGAATTATCGCTACACCGAACCGTGGTATTACGGCGTAAGTCACGGAATGGCCTTAGTGCTGATGTTCCGGCCGGGCGACAACGTCAGACTCAGCCAATCTCCTTCCGGAGCCGGCAAAGGGAATCCGGCCTGGGATTTCCAGTGGTTTGTGCTGCAGTACAAAGTCGGGCAGCGATATCGCTTTGTGATGCGGGCGATGTACCTGCCGTTCGAATCACGGGAGCAAATCATCCGGACAACCGCCCCGCATCGAGCCGCTTTGGAACAGTGATGACAGGGCACTTAACTAATACTTCGTCATGATTGATTCTGTGGCTTGTCATTCCCGCGAAGGCGGGAATCCAGAGTCGTTAACATCTTGGATTCAGCATCAAGAGCACGATGACAACTTAAGAATTAATTTCAGGAAGAAAGGGCACGATGAAACAAATTTTCAGGTTGGCGATGATAAACGGAACCAAAGGATGGGGGCTTTCTTTGCTACTCGGCATATTATTGACCTGCGCAGCGCAGGGGCAGGAATGGTCACGGTTCCGCGGCCCGAACGGCCAGGGCAAACAGAGTGCATGGATCGCCCTCAACCGACTAACCGGCGAAACACGCTGGACAACAAAGAGAAATAACAAGCAGATATCTTATTCGACGCCCTGCGTTTACTCGCCCGAGGGGCGCGAACCCCAGTTGATCTTCGCGAGCGAAGCACACGGAATCAGCGGCGTCGATCCTCATACGGGAAAGGTGATATGGGAATTGGATTCGGCTCTGCCGGCTCGCGTGGTCAGCTCCCCGGTTATTGCAGGGGATTTGCTCATCGGCGCGTGCGGCAAAGGCGGGGCCGGAATACAGTTGTCCGCGGTCCGGCCCGGTTTTTCAGACAATCCCGGACAGGCGACTCTCGCATACAAATGCACCGGAAAAACCGCTCCTTATGTCCCTACCTCCTTAGCGAAAGACGGCCTGCTCTTTACCTTTCACGACCAGGGAGATGTCTCTTGCCTGCGCATTCAAACAGGCCAGGTGCTATGGTCCGAAAGGCCGGGCGGCAGGTTTTACGGCTCGCCGGTCTGGGTCAACGGCATGCTGTACTGCATCAATAGAGAAGGCAACCTCCTCGTTCTAAAAGCGGCGCCCGCCTACGAGCTGCTGGCTGTCAATCCGTTAGGTGAAAAAAGCCAGGCCACACCCGCCATTACCGGCGGCAGGATGTACCTGCGCACATATTCACACCTGATCTCGATCGGGGGCAGGATACAGTGAAAGATTCATTCACCTGAGACTTTTCTTCCCGCAAATTAGACGGAAGATATCAGCTAAAACTCTTTCAACTTCCTTTAGCCATATACGAACCTTTTATTTGCAAACTCGTATGAAAAAAAGCGTTACGTTCGGCGTCGATAGCGGCACTTAATTATAGTTCTCGCCGAGTAGTTTTCCAGGGAAGGGAGCGATAGATTAGTAAAGTGCATTTAACAAGGAAAAATGCACTTTGCGGATTGGGGAGCAGCAAAATGAAAACTGTGTGGCATGTACCCTATCCTGCGCATGACCATGCGAGAAGTATACGTATCCCAGTCGAAGCGATCCTTGGACTAATCAGGGATATCGTAAAGAGCGTTTATTTGGGAATAATTCAGTTATAGGCGCCGGCTCCACAGTCATCGAAGACGTCCCTCCTTATAGCGTGGCGGTGGGAAATCCGGCGAAGACCATAAGACAGTATGATTCTGAAACAAAGCAGTGGAAACGAGTCTGAACCATCCGGCCGAGCGATAAATCCAACCCGTGATTACTGATTGGCAGGTTAGATCCGCAGGGCCCTTTCCGCTTCATTTTTGAAATGCGTAGCATGGAATTGGGGCATACACTCAAAAAATCTTGATATTTCCCTTGATTTTCCATCTCAGAAATCGTACGATAGATTTTGTATTTGTTGTTCCATATACAGATTGATGGAGTGCCGACATGTACAGAAAAAGAGGATTCACATTGATCGAGTTGTTGGTGGTGATTGCCATCATAGCACTGTTGATGGCGATATTGATGCCGTCACTGCAGCGGGTCAGGAAACAGTCACAGGCGGTCGCCTGCATGTCCAATCTGAAACAGTGGGGTTTGATTTGGTATATGTACACCGAAGACAATGAGGGCAAATTCAATACAGGAGGTAGTGTGGCCGGCGATGCGACAAATGATTGGCCGGTAGTCCTTTGGGATTATTACATGGATCGAGGCAGCCTGACTGTATGTCCATCGGCAACGAAAGAGCATTTCGAGGGAGTAAGATTCGCATTCGCGGCCTGGTCATGGGACAAAAGCGGCGGTTGGACAGGCCTCAAAGATAAACAAGCGCCGGACTACGGCAGTTACGGACAAAACGAGTGGATTTGCTACCGTGATCTACCAGGGGACGTCGGGGCAAGGTACTGGAAAACCCGGCACCAAAAAAATTCCGATAAGATACCTTTGTTTTTTGATTGTGCCTGGCTTGACCTCTACCCTTCCGACACCGACAGCCCCGCTCAACTCGAAGAAATACCCTCCACCTCCAGTGAAATGAATCTTGTCTGCATCAACCGACACAGCGGATTCGTAAACGCCCTCTTCATGGATTGCAGTACGGTCAGGAAGGTCGGACTTAAGGAATTGTGGACATTGAAATGGCATCGCACGTTCAACAACACGACAAACGTCTGGACCAAGGGCGGCGGCGTCCAGCCGGAAGACTGGCCCGAGTGGATGAGAAGCTTTAAAGATTATTAACAACCTACCCATCGGCAACGCCCGGAAAACGCTGCTCTTTGCACCTGTCGGAATGCGGGAAAAATCTTCGAATATTTTTGCATCCTTTTGCGGTCTCGTGCGTTTGAGTTATTAGAAGGCTGAATAACTTCAGAATACCAGAATGTTGCGTTCGGATGAAGAATTAATGTTAAGCTGTCGCGATGGGGATGAAGGTGCATTTGAAACGCTCTATCGCAGGTACGAGAAGCCCATATTCTCCTTTATCTATCGCATGGTATTGAGTGCGACCGACGCCGAAGACCTCTGCCAGGAAACGTTCTTCAAGGTTGTTCGGGCGAAAAAGAAATATCGGGCAAGTGCAAAATTCAAAACGTGGCTCTTTCACATAGCGTTAAATTTGTGCCGTGACAGGATAAGAAGGATGAAATTCCGGTCTCATTTATCTTTGAATTCTCCCGTGTTTTCTCAGGATAGCGAAGAAATACAACTGCAGCAACCCGTCTGCGACCCCTCATCTGATCCGACAAAACGTGCACAGAGCGATGAAATGAAAACATTGGTGCAGCAAGCTTTCACAAAACTGCCTGAACAGGAACGCACCGTCGTTATCCTCAGGCAATATCACTCTCTGAAATTCTCGGAGATCGCCGAGATTATGAATTGTCCTCTCGGCACGGCGAAATCATTGAATCACAGGGGGCGTGAGAAACTTACGAAAGCGCTATCGAAATACGTGGAGCAATAGCTATCTCTATCAGAGGTTAATGAAATGTCGAAATGTGAAGATATCCGGAAAGAATTGGAAGCATTTTTGAGCGACGAGACAGATGAGCCGCAAAAAAGCCGGATACGTGACCATCTTAAGGATTGCCGGAATTGTTCGCAGGCTTTACAACGAATCAAAAAACTTTCCGGCGTGCTCCAGGGCTGGCAGGTTTTGGAACCATCGCCTGTAATGTACGAAAAATTAAAGGCACGGATGAAAGCTCGCGATTCCTTCCGAGCAAGGACCTTCACATATCCGTTTATAAGAAAGG
>JBARRE010000206.1:0-2162 GCA_049644065.1 Sedimentisphaerales bacterium
GTTCCTTTTTGAAGAAAGCCTCATAACATATTGCAAACAAATAGGTTACAGTTGACTGTTTCAAAAAACACGCACAAAAAACAAGAAGTTGAAAGATTGTAGTACAGAGAAAGAGTCAAATAATCAATCATCAATCATCAATAATAATCTTCTTGGGCCGCCGATTAACGCTGATTTACCCGGTTAGATGCTGGCTGTGCCTATCTCACGGGGTAAACGCGGATTCTTGATGCTTGTCATTCCTGCGCAGGCAGGAATCCACGCCATATTCGTTAAAAGCTGTACGCTAACCGCCATTTTTTCCACTGTTTCTTGCTTTTTCCACTTTTTTCGGTATTATCCCACAAGCTGTGGGAAAACAGTATCGTGTTAGAATGCGTTTATCGCATTAGGACTACCAGCAGCTAATAAAGCGGCTCCGAGAGTCTCCCAGAGCCGCACTGCTGTATAGCACCGACACGGCGCTCAGGTCGCATGCCTGCGTTGCCCTATCCTCCGTGCCGGCAAGGAGAGAGTAAAATTATTGTCGGGCAAAAGCAACTGTGAGTTCCTATTTTTGACAGCAGAACTTGTAGATTTGCGATTCTGCTGGTAGCTGACAAAGCGATAAACGTAATTGGCTGTTCGGGAAGTGAGCAACCAGACTTCCCACAACCTTTGGGACGATACCGATTATTAATTGAAAATCCGTCCGGATAAGTGTAGATTTATACTCGGTGAGCAACGAAGCGAGACATCTTGGATCTGTAGTCGTTAGTAATGGCTTTGATAGAATACGGTGCGAGTAACGAAGAACCATGAAAACGGAAAAGGAAACGATATGAAAGAAGTAATCGCACTGCTATGGGCAATATGCATTGTGGTGGTTGCCATATACCTACACTCGAACAATACACTGGGCAAAGCCTCGACGACTACGTTTTTTGTTCTGGCGATAGTAGGTGGAGTAGCCATCGCGAATTATGATGTAATCAAGAGATTCAAAGGCTTGTGAATGGAGCTTGAGACCGCTCGCAGAGAGATTGACTCGGCCAAAGGGAAGGCACTCTCCGAAATTGAAACGGAAGTTGAGGGGCATAAACAGGCCATGGCGATGCTCATCAGGAGTGGAAATGAACTCAGTGAGAAACTCGAAAACCAGAAAGCTGTTGTAAACGCAATGATTGAGAAAGCTCAGTCGCTGGAAAATCAGTTGAAGGATGATCAGAAGAAGCTCGAAGATGTGAGAAGTCAGGTCGTTCTTGCTCATCGCAATTCGCAAGCAATTTTCAATGCCACCAAGGAGCTTTCGCTGATCCTCACTCGTATTACATATTTACAAGCTAAAACGAAAAGCGAGTTCGGAAATACCCCTCGCCTGCAAAAAGCTGCAGAGATCATTGAGCAAGACATCAACAGGGTCCTTCAAATGATGATTCCGGATGCACAGCAACAAAAGGTATTTGTGGAGGAACTCACAAGCGCACTGCCTAGCCGATAAGAGAGAGCGAAGCCGAGGAAATAATTAACATCGTTTATCATCAGGCTTGGTTCATGACCAGAAGTACGTGCGAAGAAGAAAGGGCGGTCCGAAGGTACAAACAAAATGGCCGACCTGAATAATTATTGAATGTTTTAACAAGGAGTTGAAAATGAAATGCAAAGCGTATCCAAGCAGCAAAAAGCATAACCGATATGTAATTGCACCAGTGGAAAAAGAAATCGCTGATTTGCCAAAACAGGCTAAAGACGAAATTGGGACGAATAAAGCATGGAAGGAGATTGACTTGGATCCTAACCACCCTCTGATCGGACTTGATCCGAGACAAGCTTTGGGGAGTATAGAATCCCACGGTTACTATGTTCAGGAAGTCACAATTATATTTGAAGAGAAATAATAATTGTATCGCGGCGGAACGATTTGTTATAATACCCGGCTATGTAGAGTACGACCGCCCGAAGGCGGTAGCTTCGATGGCGGGCTGTAGGCCCGCTAAAGCCGGGAAATCCGAAGCACTAAATCCTAAATGCTAAACAATATCGAATGTTCAAAATAGGAATTCTTAAAACAAAGGCTCCTACAGGTGCGAAGAGTTGTTTAAAATTTTTGTTATTCGGATTTCGAGTTTGTTTAGGATTTAGATATTAGAATTTAGAATTTATTTTTATAAGGAGGTTCTGCA
>JBARRE010000207.1:0-3471 GCA_049644065.1 Sedimentisphaerales bacterium
GTGCACCTCCTTGTGTAATAAGGGTTTATGTGAGTTCTAACTTCCCCTTATATCGTCATACACAAGGAGTGCCTCTTAAGTGAATTGCCCCCTCAAAACTCTTTTTCAAAAAAGCCCTTAGTTTGAGCATATTCCTGCTAATTACGCACTTTACAATAATAAACTTGCGGTAAAATAGGTTCAAAAAGTCGCAGGTTCAAAACGGATTATTTTGGGACACAAAAAAAGGAATAACTCCTTGGTATCAAAGAAGTTATCTCTACAAGGAGTTATCTCTTTTTTTGTGCTGAGTTTTTTAACCCGATATGAACCTCCGACCTATAGCTGACGGCGGAACGGTGGTTTTTCCTAAGTCCACAGGGCAAAAGATATGATCCGGATAATTTCAGCCGAGACCTGCGGAACGCTAACAAAAAGGCTGGTTTGCAGTGGACTTGTCTGGATTTTCGGCATACTTTTGGATCACTGACACCTGCAGGTTTATTCATTTTTCAAAGAGCAATCATTGGAATTTCAACTGTTTTGTGGCAGCGGTGTAAATGCTTGTAATCTATAACGTTAGATGTGATGTCACGGTGGTCCCACTTACGCTTGACAAGCACAGGGTGATCAGCGACAATCATTCTTACCTTCCGGCGACAGTTAAAAGTTCCGGATATTAGTCGGAAACAATAAGCTATCTGGATTTCCTTAAATCAGGAGATTTCAGATGGAGACTGCCTGATGTGCGAAAAGATAGCGGCAGATGTCGAGGCTGAGTTGGCCATAGGAGTTGAGCAACAATGAAAACAAACCATGCAAGAAAGGTATCGGAACAAGCTTTCAATGAGTTACTTGAAACAGTCGAAGCCGGCAAGAGCCAAAAACTCGTTGACTATTTGAAAGCGATGGGCAGGTTCCACAACTACAGCTTGGGCGATGCAATTCTGATCAGCTTTCAAAAATCCGACGCAACGAAAGTCGCGGGCTTCCGTACTTGGCAGAAACTCGGCAGGCACGTGAAACGAAACGAAAAGGGAATTGCCATAATGGCGCCGATTGTCAGGCACAAAAAGGCGAAACAAGTGGATGAAAAGGAAGAAAATGAACAAAAGGGCGATGAAATAGCTGTGGCATTCAAAACTGCGTATGTATTCGATATCAGTCAGACTGATGGGAAACAGTTGCCTGAGTTTGCCCGGGTCGATGGTGATCCAGGTGTCTACACCGAGAGATTAAAGGAGTATGTTGCCAGTAGGGGGGTAAAGTTGGAGTACAGGGATACGATAGGTTCTGCTGAAGGCGTTTCAGCTGGTGGATTGATACTGCTCAAGAGGGGACTAACTGCAGCAGAGGAACTTTCGGTGTTAGCCCATGAGGCGGCTCACGAGATTTTACATAAGAACAGGGACAACATGCCGAAGGACAAAAAGGTCAGAGAGACCGAAGCTGAAGCTGTTGCTTTTGTTGTTTGTCATGGTATAGGCTTGGATACGAACAGTGCCAGCAGTGACTATATTCAGCTGTATAACGGTGACAAAGAAACTCTCATGGAATCATTAGGGCGAATACAGAAAACAGCTTCAGAGATTTTAGAGGTGGTTATGGATAAGGAATCTGAGGGTAAAGCTGACGGTGGGAAGTCATGTGTGGCTGTTGCGGCATAAGCTTATCAGATAGGTGCCACAGAGATGTATTGTCAAGGAATTAACGCCGTACATTGAATACGTTGCGAAATTTTGACTTTCTCATAAGCGGTTGTAATAAAGACACTTATGAGATGGCTTTTTTTGAAAAATTGGTAGATAAGAGGTTGTACAGTTGTATTCGGGTTGTATAGATTTTGCGAGTGAAAATTGGGCCATTTTGGTGCTGCAATGTCACTCTATCTTAGTTTCCGTTTGCTGTAGTTTTGCTCGCCACTTTTTGGCTTGCTGGATCAATTGTCTGAGTCTACAAGCCTTTTGAAACGGGGGTGGTTGCGTAATGGGTCCCAGGCCGGATCGAGCTGGAGTAAAGGAATCGATAGTTCTGATGGTATCGAAAGCAGCTTTTCAAGCTTGTTGATGCCCAAATCATGTTCGCCAACCATCACGTAGATACGGGCCAAATCCTCGATCCGATAGAGGCCTTTCCATGCCTCCTTGGTTACAGGCAGCAGCTCCACCGCCAGCTTCACCTCACGGATCGCATCTTGCTTGCGGACTCACGGGGGATACTTCATACGCTTGAGCAGGTCTTGAAATCGCGTGTCAGAGCGGAGGCTGTCCCAATCTGGGTCCCTAAGATGGACCAGCATGGCGTCGTGCTCCTCGTAGGCTCTCTGAAGCCAATGTAAGGTTTGGTCTTTCTCCTCGGCGTCGGCATACAGTCGGGCGATCTCGGTAGGCCGGACGTATCTCTGCTTCGATCGTGCCGCCAGCTCATCCGCCGCAAGTCGCATGGCGCCTCGATAGCCCGACTCAGCATAGCCCCGTTCCATGGCTTTCACGACTTCGTCTTCCCCCAGTAAAGAGAACGCCTTTTTGGCCTCCGCGAAGGCTTCTTCGTACAGGTTCTTGTATCGGTAGATCCTCCAAAGTGCTTGCCGCGCTGGGTAGAAGCTGGGGTCCATTTCGAGCGGTTTCTGGAGTTGCTCGATTGCCTCGTCATAGCGGTGTGCTACAAGCAAGGGCACCGCAACGACCGCCATGCCTACGAGGTTGAGCGGATCTAGTTCCTCGGCTCGCTTGCTCTCGGCCATCGCTTCATTCGGACGTCCCATGGTGGTTAAATAGAAGGAGTAAGTGTGCCGTACTTCCGGTAAGTTGGGGTTCAGCTCGATGGCCCGTTTGAACTCCCTTTCCGCAGCCGGCCAGTCCCAATCAAAGTAGAAACTGTACGCGGCCAACGCGAGATGAGCTTCGGCCAGCGTATCGTCTAACTCGATGGCTTTCAACGCTGCCTCCTTCGCTTTGGGCCAGGCCTCTCTGGGGCGCATATACCCCCAATATCCAGGACCGGCATAGGCCCCGGCCAGCCAAGCATAAGCCAGAGCATACTCCGCGTCTTTCTCCAGTGCGAGTTCCAACCACTCCCTGGCTTTCGTAAAGCCCTCGAGACTATACTTGTTAAAGTACCAGCGGCCCTTGAGACAGGCTTCGTGGGCCTCGGGATTTACCGGTTCCGTGCGTGTGATTCGCCTTTCTTCTTCAGGGGTGAGGGCAACCTCGATCTCCCGCGCGATGGCCAGCGTCACCTCACTTTGCAGTGCAAGGATGTTGGTGAGAGTTCCTGTGTAGCTCTCCGACCAGAGATGTGTGTCGGTCCTCCCATCGACGAGTTGCGCCGTCACGCGTACGTCATTGCCCGCCTTCAGGACCGAACCTTCAATCACGGCATCGACACCGAGTTCCTTCACGATTTCCGGTATCACCTTGTCTGTATCTTTGTATTGCATGGCCGAAGTACGTGAGATGACTCTGAGGGCTTTGATTTTGCCGAGTTCGGCGC
>JBARRE010000208.1:0-10430 GCA_049644065.1 Sedimentisphaerales bacterium
CGTGGCGGACGTCGCTACTAACAACTAACGGTCAGTCTTACCAAAGAATTCCCTATACGTATTCAGCGATAACAGTCGAAGCAAAAGAGCTGGCAAAGAATAGGGAGTCCTTTGCCTTTATGAACAATTGCAGGCTCGCCCTTGCATTAAAACAAATTTCTAAATGAGTGAGTCCTTAGCTGTTGCAGAAAGTGGGAATTGTATTATGAGAACAAATCGTCGAAACTTCATAAGCACTGGCCTTGCCGGTGGTCTTGCCGCCGCATTGCCGCTTCCATCCGGTGGCTCCGAAGCTCAGGGGTCCGGCTCAGGAGCCCGGAAACCTGATTACACCCGGCTCGATGAAATACTTAAACAGCCGGTACTGAAAAAGGAGCTGTTTACTACTCCGGTTGTCATCGAAAGCCTCGAATTGCTTCGTTATAAGAACAATTTTTTGTGCCGGGTACGCTCTACTGATGGCGCAGAGGGTATTTCGGTTGGCCACAGCGGGATGAGGTCGCTCTATCCTATTTTTGTCAATACGCTGCAACCTTTCTTTATTGGTAAAGATGCACGCGACCTGGACCTGCTGCTTGAAAAGGTATACATATACAATCTCAATTTCAGATTAAGCGGCCTGGCTCTCGGGATACCCCTGGCTACCATTGAGTTTGCGATTCTCGATATGCTGGGACGTATTGCCAACAAGTCCATCGGCCGGTTGATCGGAGAAATCCACCACCCGCGAGTTGCGGTATATCAGGCTACAGAATACCGTGAAAAATCAGTAGCCGAATCGCTGGAACTGATAAAAAGGGATGTCGCGGAATATAATGCCCACGCGGTTAAGATTAAAGTCGGCGGACTTATGTTCATGACGAAGGACATTAACGCCGTGGGTCCAAAAGGAAGGACCGAAAAAATCATTTCGCTCATCCGCGAAACATTTGGCGATAAGATGACTTTGTATGCCGATGCAAACGGTTTTTACTCAGTGGATGAGGCGATACGCGTTGGTAAATTACTTCAAGAGTACCGTTATGGTTTTTTCGAAGAACCTGTTCTTTTCGACTGGTATGAAGAGACCAAACAGGTTGCCGATGCGCTGACCATTCCAATTGCAGGCGGCGAACAGGAATACAGCCTTCACGGATTTCGCTGGCTTATTGCCAATGACGGTCTTCAAATTGTTCAACCTGATAACTATTATTTCGGCGGAATGATTCGTTCGATGAAAGTGGCGCGTATGGCACAGGCATTCGGAAAAGATTGTACGCCGCACATGTCTGGTGGAGGACTCGGATACCTCTACATGATACATTTCGTATCTGCCCTTCCCAATGCATCTGCTCATCACGAATTCAAAGGATTAAACACGAATGTGCAATTCGAATGTAAAACATCGCCCTTGTCCGTCGTGGATGGAAAGATTAAAATCCCCACCGGCCCGGGTTTAGGCGTGGATATTGACCCGGCTTTCATTAAAAAACATGAGGTTGTAAAAGGATAGGAGTTGTGCAGGCGAAAGGTTATCGATACAACACAACTGCTGATTCTTCCTGTTGGCTGGTGGGACTCGGTCTACAATTTTAGCAAGCGAGAAGAGCAATCTCTGTCGCATCGCCAATGGCTTTTTTAACCGTGTCCACCGCCGGGCATTTATATATTCTTCTTATCTTTTTTCAACTTTCGTTTTTCCTTTGGATTAAGCTTGGCCTTTTTCTGTATTTCCTTTTTGCCTTTGTCTCTTTTCCCCTTATCGCCCATATCTGTTTTTCCTTCCTTGAAAATGACTTATATTTCTTAACCTGTTCCCCGAAATTGTCCCCTGGTTCGGCGATCACTCTCGTAACTGCAACCAGTAAAAGAAACTAATCGATTTCATTATAGACCGTTTTATTTGAAAAGTAAAGAAAAAAAGTTCCTGCGGTGTGGCTTTGACCTATTGTCTCAAGGATCCCGGCATGCGGTGGGATTGTCCCGGTGCAGATGCCATAACGGAGTTAGTCGCTCTGCAACAGTCAAATGCATGGAAAAGCTATTGGGAGAGCCGAAAATATGCAGCATAGCCCTGCCGGAAAATCCGGCCACACCACAACATATAGATAATCACTCCTTTGTATACAAATGCTGCCAAAGATGATAAACTCATTGACCGTTTCATAATTTGGTTATCGCGACACGAAGGATTATTAATACTTGTGCAGGGGTAACACATGGATCTACATAGTATTGACATTGCCATCATCTTTACCTACCTGGTGTTAACAGTTCTAATAGGCTTTTGGATCTCCAAGCGGGCCTCCAAGGACCTGGACTCTTATTTTCTCGGTGGCAAAAGCCTGCCGTGGTATATTCTCGGCATCTCGAATGCATCCGGTCAGTTTGACATCACAGGGACCATGTGGCTGGTGTACCTGTGTTTTGTCTATGGCCTTAAGAGCATATGGATTCCATGGGTTTGGCCAACGTTTAACCAGATATTTCTTATGGTCTATGTCGGTATGTGGCTGAGGCGTTCCAATGTACTTACCGGCGCCGAGTGGATAAAGACCCGGTTCGGCCGGGGTACCGGGGCCAACCTGGCCCATATCAGCGTTGTCATCTTTGCCCTGATAAACGTGATTGGCATGATTGCTTACGCATTCAAGGGTATCGGCAAGTTCGCACAGATTTTGCTGCCGTGGAGCCTGCACGAGAATACCTATGCGATGATTATACTAACAATCACAACGCTCTATGTCGTCAAGGGCGGTATGTACAGCGTCGTTCTTACCGAGGTGCTGCAATTCGCTATTATGACTATTGCTTCCATTACCGTGGGCGTGATTGCCATCTATCATGTCAGTCCCGAGATGATCGACGCCGTCGTGCCGGCCGGATGGCAAAACCTCTCTTTTGGGTGGAGACTCGACTTGAACTGGTCCGGCGCGTTAGACATGGTCCAGTCCAGTATCACAAAGGATGGATTCTCTCTGTTTACCGTGATTATGATGCTCATGCTGTTCAAGGGCGTGATGGCAAGCATGGCCGGCCCGGCACCGAATTACGATATGCAGCGTGTTTTGGCCACGCGAAGTCCCAGAGAAGCGTCGTTGATGAGCGCCACAGTTAACGTAGTGTTGTATTTCCCGCGCTATATGTTAGTGGCGGGTTTGACGGTATTGGCCCTCGGCCCGCTGAGGGAAACACTTCAAGGCATGTGGTCAACTGCTGCTCAAGGTGGTGGACAGCCTGACTTCGAACAGATCCTGCCGGTTGTCATACAAAGCTCTATCATCCCGGCGGGTCTGACCGGACTGCTGCTGGCGGGATTGCTGGCGGCTTTTATGTCCACTTTTGCGGCTACGGTTAATGCCGGACCGGCTTATATCGTAAATGATATATACAAACGCTTTATCAATCCGACGGCCTCCAACAAATTACAGATTCGAATGAGTTATGCTACTTCCGTTTTGGTAGTGGCCGTGGGGATTGTTTTCGGATTTCTGACGGAGAGCATTACCGAAGTGACACTCTGGATTGTTGGCGGATTATATGGTGGGTATGTAGCGGCTAATCTGCTGAAATGGCACTGGTGGCGGTTCAATGGTTTCGGCTTTTTCTATGGAATGATAATCGGCACCCTTGGAGCGCTGGTAGTCCCTCCCATAGTGGAACATTTCTGGCCCGGCACAAATACACTTTATGCCTTTCCATCTATCTTTCTGTTTTCGGTTCTGGGGTGTTTCCTAGGTACGCTTCTGTCCAAACCGGAGGACGAAGAAATCCTCAAAGACTTTTATATGACCGTTCGTCCCTGGGGATTCTGGAAACCGATTGTAGAGAAAATAAAGGCTGAAGACCCCGGTTTTGAGCCTAATACCGGCTGCGCCCGTCACTGGTTCAATGTTACTGTGGGCATCATCTGGCAAATTACCCTGGTGGCCTTACCTGTCTATATCGTGATTCAAAATCCCCGCGGTATTGTCGGCACGTTAGCCGTACTTCTCGCAACGACACTGATTCTCAAGAAGAGCTGGTTTGACCATCTTCCAAGTGACAAGTAATGAAAATCGTGTCGCGGGCATCTTGCCCGCGATTCGAGGGCGGGACGCCCTCGACACGTGAATGAAATCCTGATTCATGCTGGATTATCATGTTGTATGAAACGATACAACAATTCAGTCAGGCTGTAAGAAATGAGCTGGAGGATAATCTCGTTCCATTCTGGCTTGAAAGGTCGACCGATCCGGAATATGGCGGATTTATAGGCCAAATGACCAATGACGGAACGATTGATCCCAGGGCCTCTAAGGGATTGATCCTGAACGCCAGACTCCTTTGGACCTTTTCAGCTCTGTATCGTTTTAACGAAGATAATCGGTGCCGTGATATGGCCGGGCGCGCGTACGATTATCTTGAGGCATACTTTTGGGATCGTTCGCATGGCGGGGCTTTCTGGCAGGTGGACTTCAAGGGACATCCTATAGATGACAAGAAGAAAATTTACGGCCAGGCGTTCTATATCTATGCGTTGGCAGAGTACTACCGGACCTTTAAAAATGATCCGGCGCTCCAGCGCGCCAGGCAGATGTTCGATCTTATCGAAATGAATAGCCGGGATCAGGCCTATGGAGGGTATATCGAGGTTTGCAACCGGGACTGGTCTGTTGCCGAGGATTTGCGACTCAGTGACAAAGATATGGATGAGAAGAAGTCCATGAACAATCACCTTCATCTGCTGGAGGCCTATACGAATCTATATCGTATCTGGCCCGATACCCAGCTTCGAGAGCGTTTGATAGAACTCATTGATTTGTTCGATCACCGAATTGCAGACCAGGCATCGGGCCACCTGAATCACTTTTTTGACGAGAAGTGGCAGCCCAAATCGGCCAACTACACATTCGGCCATGATATTGAGGCCAGTTGGCTGCTGTGTGAGGCTGCTGAAGTTCTGGGCGATTCGAATGTGACATTACGGGCTCAAAAATTAGCCCTGCGTCTGGCCATGGTCACTCTGGCCGAGGCGCTCGATGACGATGGCGGTTTGTGTTACGAAGGCCAGGCGGGAAAAGTCACAGATCCGAACCGAGAATGGTGGCCTCAGGCCGAGAGTATCGTAGGCTTTCTGAACGCTTACGAGCTGTCTTCTGACCGGTCTTTTCTCGAAGCGGCCCTGAAGGCTTGGGATTTTATCGAGAACAATTTTATCGACAGGAAACATGGTGAGTGGTTCTGGCGGGTCGACCGGACCGGTTGTCCCGATCCGACAGAGCCGAAGGTCTCGCAGTGGAAGGGACCTTATCATAACGTGCGCACATGCCTGGAGACAATAAGAAGACTCCAGCAGATCGCTTCAGCGGATCCGAACTAATATAACGATAGCAGGAGGATAGAATAAATGAATGAAACCGAATATAAACAACAGGTTAAGCAGCTCCTGGCCGAGCATGAGGCTCTTATAAAGCGGCCAAACGAGAAGACAAGGGACACAAACGGTATCGTGCAGCGCTATCAGCACCCCGTGCTCACAGCGGCACACACCCCTGTTTTCTGGCGATATGATCTTGACCCTGTCACAAATCCGCTGCTCTGTGAACGCATGGGAATCAATAGTACGTTCAACGTCGGAGCTATTGAACTGGACGGCCGGATTTATCTTTTGGCTCGGGTAGAAGGAGCCGATCGTAAATCGTTTTTTGCCGTAGCCGAGAGCAGCACCGGCATCGACCGCTTTCGATTCTGGGACTACCCCGTAGAGATGCCGCCGGCGGACCCGGAGGAGACCAACGTCTATGACATGCGTTTAACCAAACACGATGACGGCTGGATATACGGCCTGTTTTGTACCGAGCTTCATGACCCGAATCATCCGGAAGATCCTTCGGCCGCTATTGCTCGATGCGGCATAGCTCGCACCAAAGATCTTAAGGCTTGGGAGCGGCTGGGCGATCTCAAGACTCCCTCGGCCCAGCAGCGAAACTGCGTGCTGCACCCGGAGTTCATCGACGGTAAGTACGCCTTTTACACGCGTCCCATGGCCGACTTCAAGTCCACCGGAACGGGCGAGGGAATCGGCTGGGGCCTGTGCGAGGACATCGAGCATGCCAAGATTACTGAAGAGGTGATTATTGACCACTGCACTTATCACACAATCACCGAGGGCAAGAACGGACAAGGGCCGGTTCCAATCAAGACGGGAAAAGGCTGGCTCCATCTGGCCCATGGTGTGCGTGACACGGCGGCCGGGTATCGTTATGTCTTATATATGTTTCTCACCGATCTTAATGAGCCTTGGAAGATAATTACCAAGCCCGGCGGGTATTTCATGGCCCCGCAGGGGGACGAAAGAATAGGCGACGTTTCCAATGTGTTGTTCTCCAATGGCTGGGTCGCCCGAGATAATGGCGATGTCTTTATCTATTACGGCTCTTCCGACACGCGAACTCACGTTGCGACCAGTTCAGTGAATAAGCTGCTGGACTACGTTACAAACACATCGCCGGATGGGCTGCGAACCAGCCGGTGCGTCAAACAGCGATGTGAATTGATTGAGAAAAACCTCGCCAATGCATGGTGGAAGCCACTTGCGTAGAGATATTATGTAAACGAAACCGATTTTCAAAAGGAGACATGACATGAAAAGAACAATAATTTGCTGGATAATTCTGCTGACATTGGGCGTTGCTTTCGGGGTTGAAGGTGGTTCGAATTCGACGCCCAAACTAACCGATCCACAGGCCACTCCTGAAACCAAAGCCCTCTATCGAAATCTTCACAAGGTGGCGGCCAAAGGCGTCCTGTTCGGTCATGAAGATACGTTGGCTTATGGCGTGGGATGGAAGTCGATCGATAAGGATTTCGACAGCGATGTTCACCGTGTCTGCGGCAAGTTTCCTGCAATTTTCGGCTGGGATATCGGCCATATCGGCACACCAGCAAACATCGACGATGTTCAGTTTGAGGATATGAAGATCTGGATCGCGAAGGGATATGAAAAAGGCGGAATTAGTACGATAAGCTGGCACGCCCGCATTCCCGGCACAAAAGAAAACTCCTGGACCCAGAAAAAAGTCGTGAATCGTCTGTTGCCCGATGGTGACCTGCACGAGACTTATAAGGCCAAGCTTGATGAGGTCGCAGCTTTTTTCGCCGACCTCAAAGGTCCAAAGGGCGAACCTGTCCCCATCATCTTTCGGCCATTCCATGAGCACAACGGCGACTGGTTCTGGTGGGGCGCCAAGTGGTGCACGCCGGATGAATACAAACAGATTTGGCGCTTTACCGTGGATTACCTGAGAAAGACGAAAGGCCTGCATAACATCATCACAGCCTACTCTCCTGACCGTTTCAAAGATCGCCGGGAGTATCTCGAACGCTATCCCGGCGACGATTACATCGATATCATCGGTCACGATAACTACGGGGATTTCAGGTCAATAAAGACAAAAGACCAGGCACGGCAAGCATTGGAGACCGTGGTCTTATTGGCTGAGGAGCGGAACAAAATTGCAGCCTTCACTGAAACAGGTGTCGGTCAGGGCCCAGCCAATGCAAAATGGTGGACCGACATACTGCTTGAGGTCATCAAGTCCGGTCCATCGACAAAAAAGATTGCATGGGTTCTGGTCTGGCGAAATGCCGACAAGCGTCAGAACTATGCCGCGTTTCCCGGCTCAGCGACCGCCGAGAACTTCAAAGTCTTTGAAGCGGATCCGATTACATTGTTCATGGAAGACCTGCCGGATATGTATAAGTGACATCACATCAAGGTTTACTTAGTACTGCGTTTTGCGTACTGCGTACCGAGTAAAAAAGCAGAATGCAGTACACAGCACGCAGTACGAAACAGTGCGTCTCGAAGCTTCTGATGATAAAAAACTTGAATCTGGGAAAGAATATTAGTTTTCTATGAATATTTTTGCAATATTTCACTTGGCAGAGACGTCTGACTCCTTAAATCAAGAATCAGTAGATTTTGTCTAAACTCTTCCCGGCGAGGATTTGGCATTCTATTATAAATGAAGCTTAGTAACGTTGCCGGACAAAGCAATATGATGATGTATGAGAAAAGCCGGTGGAATGAAAGGGTATTATGAAGAGATTAATTTTGTTTCAACTGATCGCAGTTTTTGCTTTGATTAATGTCGATGTTTTTGGGGATTCGGCCGATGATTACTGGCCGACATGGCGTGGACCGAATTGCAGGGGGATATCTCCAGAGGGCAATCCGCCATTAACTTGGAGCGAAACGGAGAATATCAAATGGAAGGTCAAGCTCACCGGGGACGCCTCGAATTCATCGCCCATTATCTGGAATGATAAGATATTCTTCCAAACGGCGATTAAAACTGACGTCCAAGGCAAATCTGAAGCGCCGAGCGCAAGCGAGGGAGGGGGAAGGAGAAGAGGCCCCGGAGGTTCACCTCCAACTAACATCTATAAATTCAATCTTGTTTGTTTAGACCGAAATTCCGGCAAGGAGCTTTGGCAGAAAACGATCCGCGAAGTTTTGCCCCACCAGGGACACCATGGCGATCACGGTTTCGCTTCTTTCTCGCCGGTAACGGACGGCAAACTTGTATGGACAAGCTTTGGCTCACGCGGACTACATTGCTTTGACATGGACGGCAATCTGAAATGGAGCAAGGATCTTGGCCGGATGAATACGCTTATGGGCTTTGGCGAGGGTGGATCGCTGGCTATAGCGGGCGATGCGGTAATTATCGTAAGAGATCACGAAGGAGAATCTTTCATCGTCGCACTCAACAAAGAGACAGGTGAGATTATCTGGAGAAAGGATCGCGATGAAGCCACTTCCTGGGCCACACCACTGCCCATAGAAGTTAACGGAAAAATTCAAGTTGTCACCAATGCAACAAACCTGATTCGCAGTTATGACCTTGAGACTGGAGATATGGTCTGGCAGTGTAGCGGTCAGACTCGAAACGTGGTCCCCTCGCCGGTGATTGGTTTTGGGATGGTTTATTGTACAAGCGGCTTTCGAGGCAGCGCTCTGCAGGCAATCGAATTGGGTCGTACAGGCGACCTGAGCGATACCGATGCTGTTAAGTGGCATGTCACAGAAGCAACGCCCTATGTGCCGTCACCGCTTCTTTACGGCGATAAGCTTTATGTCTGTTCGGTCAATCGGGGAGTCATATCCTGTTACAATGCCAAAACCGGAAAAGCTTATTTCCTCAAGGAGAAATTGCAGGAGATCAATGGGGTTTATGCATCTCCTGCCGGAGCGGCAGATCGAGTCTACTTTGTAGGTCGAAACGGAGTAACCTATGTACTTAAACAATCCGAGAAATTTGAGGTGCTTGCCGTCAATACGCTCGACGACAAAATCGATTGCTCGCCCGCGTTTGTCGGTGACGAAATGTACATCAAGGGAAAGCAGAATCTTTATTGTATCGCAGCTTCAAAATAGTGGGGGCAGTTAAATTATTTATTTGGAGGCAAGAATTATGGAACGCAGAGCAATTCTAAAAGTCGTACTAGTGGGTTTGCTGGTTGCATCGTTCGTCCTGCCTGTGCAGGTGTCGGCTCAGACCCGAACCGGCAGAGGCGGACTGTACGGCGACTGGCAAATCAAAATGAAATTTGGCGATCGGGAGTTTGAGTCGATCCTGGCGTTTTCCAGGAACCAGGAGCAGGAGGGCCAGTACACCGGCCATTGGATCAGTTTCTGGGGAATGAATGAGCTCAAGGATGTGAAGTTCGAGGAAAACAAGCTGAGCTTCACGCAGGTCATGCGTTTCGGAGACGAGGAGAGAACGTCAAAGTTTACAGGCACAATCGAGCAGGGCGAGCTTTCCGGGCTTCTGATAGGCGACCAGGGAGAAACGGAGGTCAAGGGCAAACGGGCGCCAAGGACCCCTAGGGGAGTTGGAAGCTGGGAGATGAAGATCAAGGTCGGCGAGAATGAGTATACGGGAACTCTCACGATTATCGCCGACAAGGAAGGTAATCTCAGCGGTATGTGGAAAAGCTCCAGGGGCGAGAGCAAGGTTTCTGATTTAAAATACGAAGACCGTAAGCTGACCTTTAAGAGAGTGATCCAGAGAGACGACGGTCAAATGGAAATGGCCTTCGAAGGAACCGTTGGCAACAATTCGCTCGAAGGAGTATTCAAGAGCGACCGCGGAGAAACGACCGCCGAGGGAACACGGGTCGGTGCTTCGCTTATCGGTACGTGGAATCTCGATATTGAATCCGAACGCGGCGCTCGCAAGCAGAGACTGAGAGTCAATCCGGATATGAGCGCGCTTTACGGGTCCACGCTGATCAAGAAGATTAATCTCGATGGTGACAAAGTGAGCTTCAAATACGTCCGGCAATTCGGCGACCAGGAATCCGAAACGAGCTTCGAAGGAAAGATTGCCGAGTCCAAGATCACCGGAGAATTGAAGACATCAAGAGGCACGTCGAAAGTAACAGGTACCAGGCGTACATTC
>JBARRE010000209.1:0-9886 GCA_049644065.1 Sedimentisphaerales bacterium
CAAAGCGAACGCGTTTTGGATTGACCCGAAAACCGGCGATTCAGTTTCGATTGGCAGTTTTTCAAATACGGCAGTGGAATCCTTCTCGACACCAGATGACTGGGAAGATGCCATATTAATACTAAAAACATCCGCCGGCTGAATCCCGACATATGAAATCCAATCATCAGGTTCGAGAACGAAGACGATCCTTTAACCATTGTGCGGGCCCCATTGACTATTTTTGCTGCTTCGAGAAACTGCCTGCCTTTGGTAGTGCTTATTTCCCTGGCGGCTCAGGAAATACTTCCACAAGAGCCAAAAGTAGAATCTGCTATGCGGAAAAGCTCAACCTGACCAAACTCAAATGAAGTACTTATAGTACAAAATACCTGTACCCGCAGACAGTATCATCATCGCTAAGCCGATCAGCAATAACCGAATCGCCCATTTCGATCTTAATCTCTCGGCAAACGGATTGAATATTACTCGCAGCAGCTTACGTGGTTTTAAAACCGTTGCCGCTAAAATGCTCCACCACAGACCCAATCCAGCAACAATAACTGATGCCGCCACAATCCAGTAGTCAGTCTCGTTACGAAAACGACTGGAGGACTCCCTAAACTCATGCTCATATCCCTCTGCCAGGGGGATTGACAATCCCAGGGGCCACGTTAGTAACGCCAGCAGCGCAAACATATAGACAATAATCAAAGACGGATACAGAAACCACTTCTGGGCCTTTAACTCATTGAGATCAACCGCTTCTGATAATGCCGCCCGCGAGACATAACGAATATGCTGACGAGAATCAATATTATCGAAAGAATAATAATAATCGAAAACTTGTAACTTAGAAAGTTGAGAAGTATCTCTTTATTGATTATTGTTTTAAGCATGATTTGCGTCCTTTATTACCGCACATCGTATTTCATGAATCCTGCAAACGCCGCCACAAAAAACACGACATTAAACAAAACGAGTATCCCCCAGTAAGGCAGCACTTCAATTAATTTGCCCTTCAATGGTTCTTCTTTGAACGCAAAACGGGGGTAATCACCTAAATCAAGAAAAGAGTTGTCGCTAAATGTCGGATCATTCTTCTTCGCCTCTTTTTCCTTCTTATAAAAATGACGCCAAAACAGCTTATGGTAATCGCCTTGAACTTGCTTGAAGTACTCTAAACTGCGCAAACCCGTTCCCGTGAGATCCCTGGCAACATAAACGAAATTCGCAAAAGGTGAAATGCAGGCCAGGTTTTTTGCAAGCCGCGCCTGGGCATCAGCTTTTCTATTAAAGTCGTCCCTAAGCTTCTTAGTTTCATCTCGTTCCCTTGTCCGAACCTCCTCCCACACGTCGCCACGAGCACGATGATAGGCATCCACCATGGCCTTGAACTGGGGATCGGTGGCGGCTAATTCCTCCACCTTTGCTCGATTTCTTCTACTTTCACCAAGATTGCCGTCCCGCATCTCACCAAAATCCAACGCTTCAAATTGAGAAAAGAGTCTGCCATAATCGGTCCTGAATCGGTTGACGACCTCTTTATTACCCTGTTGGCGTGCTTCGTCCCTGGCACGCTCGATTTCTTTCTTCTGCCTTTGAGTTTCCCTAATCGATGGAATACGCCGAAGCTGGGCGGAGATATAGGGGCAAACATTGGGAATTACCAGGATCAGCAGTACCCAGATGAAAAGGCAGTTCAGAATTGAGATGGCCGAGTATCGTGACAACGTAGATACCATAAGCCCCAGGAGATAAAACAACGTGATGAACGTAATGGACGCTGCGGTTAATATGCCAAGTTCCACCCATGCCAAGCCATCCCATTGGATGTTAGGATTGAGGTTGATATAGAGTACGCCAACCAGAAGCGCCAGGATGAACGGGATCAGTAGGCTGGCGGTGCCTCCGACCAGCTTGCCAAAGAGAATCGTTGTTCTGGGTACGGAATTGGCTATCACTAATCTCAACGTACCGCTTTGTCGTTCGCCGGTGATGGCATCGTAAGAAAATAAAATCGCAAGCAAACTCATAATAATCGTCACGATGAATAAGAAGTCAAGAGAAGGAAAGAGTATTGGTAGCGGGTTATCATCAAAAGACTTCGAATTCTCATTGCCTGAAATGCCAATGATTAACGGCCGAAACCGTTCCGGCGGTTTCTGCTGCGGAATCATTCGGAACATTCGACTGGAGGCAGCATAGTTGCTCAGGAATTCATCCTGCAAATTGACTCGATGGTTGTAATCGGCCAATTCCTGCCGGTAATCATGGGCCAAAATCATAATGCAGGCAATGGTGATTATGATGCACAGAACAAGACCAATCATAAACCGCAAATTAAGGATATTGTTCAAAAACTCTTTTGCAATAATTGTCTTTAACATCGATATTCCCCTTTAATTAAATTATCGCGCATCATATCTCAGGAAAGCCACATACGCCCCTGTGAAAAACAGTATGTTAAACAAAATAAGAATCAGGCAATTGCCCAGGCCTCCCTGGCCTAATGCTTCTTTGACTGAACTGCGCTGGTAACTAAGAGCTGGCTTGTCGCCCTTTTTATCATCCCAATCCCCTGCAATATCCATATATTCCAAAACCGCCCTTTTTAACTTTCGTTCTTCTGACATACCCGTTCCCATAAGGTCGGTTGCCATGAAAGTAAATGCGGCAGCAGGGGAAATTCGGGTGATATTTTGAGATTCTGTTGCCAGTCTATTGAAACGGTTGCGGTAATCTTCAGCGAGCATTTCATTTTCCGAGTCAAAACGTTTATGGGCTTCCATTTTCTCATGTATTGTGGTCTGCGGTCTGTGAACTTCGAGCTCTCTCCTGATCTGGATTTGTTCACGTTTCAGCTCGAGCTGCTGAACGGTTGGAATCCGAACAAATTGACGGGCCAGAATATTACCAAGATTCGGAATGAGAAATACAAGAATGGCCCAGACAAATAAAGAAATAACCAGCGATGAGGAGGATTGGTGCGTGAGACAGGAAATCAACAAGCCTAAAGAAAAGAAAACTGCCAAATAGATCACACTGCTTAACAGGAACAGCCCCAGTTTTAACCAATTGTCCGGATTCATATCTACGTTAGGCGATAAGGTCACGAAAATTGTGCCTAAAAGTACAGCTATAAAGAAAGGTAAGATAAAGCTGGTAAATCCACCGATCCATTTGGCGATAATCAGAATCGGCCTTTTCAGATCGTTGCTGAGCGATTGCCGCAGTGTCCCTGTCTCTTTTTCACCTGAAACTATGTCAAAAGCAAAGAGCATCGCGCAAAGAGACAGTATGACTTTGATGACATACAGCAAGTCCGGTACTGTGAAAAGCTTGAAATGATTATTCACAGACTGCTGTTTACTGCTGGCGTTAATTCGTCCACCAGATCCGCCTGTATAAGATCGACATAAATTCTCGTCCAGCCCCTTGGCAAAGATGCCCAATGGTGTTGGCGGAATAACTACAACAGGATCATCGGATTTCGTCCGCCGTAAGATTTCATAATTCTCCATGGACAGGCAGTAATCGCGATACATAACGAATATGCTGACGAGAATCAATATTGTGGAAAGAACAATGATTATCGAAAACTTGTAACTGAGAAGGTTACTAAGTATCTCTTTTCTGATTATTGACTTAAGCATGGTTTCTTTCCTTTCTTACCGCACATCGTATTTGTTGAACTTTATAAAGGCCGCGACTAAGAATAGAATGTTAAAAAGAAAAATTAATAATATGTCGGCCCAACCTGTACCGAAGGCTTCTGCCAAGGTCAGATAGCGATAACGAATCTGGCTGAGAATAAATTCAGCAGGGACCCTTTCTTGGCAATCGTCCAAATCATGTCGGATTCCTCTTACACGGTCGAATCGTTGACATAATGAACATTAAGACGCTCCGATGGCAGATACTTCCTTTCTGAGAATCATTCTTTCCAGGTGTCGGCGCTAAAAATCTAGCTTCAGCTTCCACTGCTCATCTTCTTGAACGAAGGTCAGATGCCCGTCTCCTCCGGATGGGATCGTAATAGGTAATCTCACACGACCGTCGATGTTAGTGGCAGACTCCGGACGTATAGTGGTTTCCGCCAGTACAGCCCCCAGCTCAGGAATAACTTCCTTGAATTTCTCAAAGCTCACCTTGCTTTTGGAGGATTCCGACACAAGCTTCCATGCCTGCTCATAATCTTCACTCTTGATGGCACTTAGAAATTCGCTGAAGGCTTTTGTAACGGCTTCGACCTGAGCCGGAACAGAACCGGAGCCTTCTTCGGGTTTGTTGACGTCTTCGACCTGAACTGGAGGAGCAGCAGAACCGGAGCCTTCTTCGGGCGTTGCCTTATCAGTGTCATCAGCATTTATTTGTTGTGCACTTTGCGTCTCTTCTGGCTGCTTATACTCATATTGGGTTTCTGACACGTTTTGGTTTTCTGACATGCTAAGTTTAACAATTGCATACACGAGACAGCATATCAATATGACAACTATGATAATCCATTTATTCTTCATAATTCTGCCCTTTCAAAATTTAATTAGATAATATTTACAATTTTAGCCACCCAAATGCTTTACCGTTTTGTGGCAGCTTCGCCCTTTTAAAATTTTTCAGAACCTGAAATGCAAGGGCCGCCAGTCCGGCAATGTATGGGGCCGCCCAACTCATCCCACCTTCTCTACAATACGTATACACATTGATATCACGATGACTAGCGATTGTTCCATTTCCCACAGGAACTCTCAGTACGTCACTTGAGCCACTATAACCGCCGCGTACGTAATTTTCGGGATCATCCGGATCTCACCATCTCTTCGCGTCTTCTCGGTTTGAGGTTCTCCCAGTATCGCTATAATTTCGCTGGGATCTGTCAGCTTGTAGGCTATTGTTCCAGATTTGATGGCTTCCATAAGTGCGGCTATACGGCCGCTATGTTCTGCTGACGACTTATCTTGTTTAGCTGCTATGGATACACTCGGCGACAGCAACATAGCAAAAACAGGCAGCAGGACAATAAGCTTCATTAATGTATCCATTATATTATACCGGAGTTTCGAGACGACTATCATGATGATTCTCCTTACTCAGAATTGCAACAAAAGTTAATCTAATATTTCCGTAACGTGTCCCTGCTCTTGCGCTTCATCCTAATACCTTTATGAAATAGACGCTCCAGCCTTGGTATTTCATCATAAGCACTATTACCAATAGACACACTATTGCTAATCCCGCCATGATGCCCATAAACCAGTTTAAGCTTTTAGGTTTTATTATTTCAGCGAATGGGCGAAAAACCGCTCCGAAAAGCTTGGGAGCTTTGATGTATATTAAACCCAATACTAACCACCACAAACTCGTTACCACCGTCATAGAGACAAACACAATCGTCCAATAGGGTGTTTCGCTCCCGGTATCCCACGGAAACATGTCTACTTCGGCGTGATCGTATCCGGATGCGAGTTCGAACAAGAGGGGTATTGGCCAAAGAAGTAACGAAAAAAGTACGACTCCACAAACAATGACTAAAGACGGGTACATGAGCCATTTTTGTGCTTTAAGTTCATTGTGGTTGTCAACTACCGACAAAGCGGAACGTGAAAGAATAAAGCTTGCCGCTAAGAAAATGAAGGAGATATCAATCATGTGATTGAAATAAAATAGAGCACTTAATATTAGCATTGCGAACGATATATAGGCCAGTCGCCAGTCTTCCGGGCCGGTTCGCAGCCTCAGGATTATCTTCCGCCACCAGGCAAGTTCTTCCTCGGGGACCCACTGCTGGGGACTACCGAGCTTTTTGAGAACGGCGTTGAGCGCATCGCAGGATACCGGCTCGGTCGCTCCTTCGAGCTCGTTCTCTATGTGCTCGGTTATATTCTGCTCGACTTCTTCCGCATCCACGGATTTGGAGCCACGCAGGTACGCCCTTGCCTGCCGTAGATAATCGTCGAGACTTTTCTTTGCACTTTCGCTTAACGTAATCATAATTTACCCCTTTTCGATAGAATTTGTTGCACCGCTTATAGCCTGCCAGTAGGCATTCATTTGAGAAACCATCTCTTCGCCCTGTTTTGTGAGCTTATAGTATTTTCTCGCCGGGCCATCGGGTGATTCCTGTATGGAAGTCTCTACCAGGCCCTGACGTTTTAGTCGGCTGAGGATGGGATATATTGCACCTTCGCTGATAATCAGCCCTTCGATTTTGCGCAGCCGCCTGACAATCTCATATCCGTACATCTTTCGATTGCGGATATCATTCAGGATACATAGCTCCAACACACCCTTGCGAAGCTGATTAGTCCAGTTATCGAAAAATTTGGCATTCATAATATTCCCTTACACCAATTAGAATTAGTTCTTGCGCCACACTGTCATTCCCGCGAAAGCGGGAATCCATTTTCCCCATCCCAGAGTCTTAGCAAAGAGTAAATCGCTGTTACTTGGCAAAATCCCATCACTACAAGTGCACTATTAAATATGATTGGTGTTACACCTTTGCGAAGCTGAGCCGTCCGGTTATTAAATAATTTGGCATTCATAAAATTCGCTTACCCCTTTGCGAAGCTGATGTGTACGTTTACAAGAAAATATATCATTCATAATAACAACTATATCGCAATGCAAGGTAGCTGTCAATACCATATAGCAATTTTTTTCAAATATTTTTTTTATTCCTTTCACCAACAGCGATGGTCGGCTGCGTTTGCTCTGCTATGCAAATGTGCAACAGCCTAAAATCAGCGATATCGGCGCCTCCACCTATATACACTGGCTGGTTGTTACGACAACATCTATCGACGAGAAGCCCTGCGGTACAATTTCTTGATTGCTGCGCTTAAGTCCGAATCAATTCTACGCTTCATCCGGTTAATGAATTAGCTGCTGCGACCGATTTTTTTCTTTTTCCCACTCTATTGGTCAGTGCGGGTGCGTGTAATTGGCTTTGTTTTCTTCGGCTATATGAACCGGTTTTATGCCATAATCTCCTTTCATAAAAGACTTTGCGCGTATTATGCCCTGAGCAAATTGGCTTTGTTTTTTCGAATCGCATTCTTTCACTCCCGGCCGGTACCGGGTGGCAGCCTTAAAGCCGAAGGATTCGGGGATGGCCTGGGCGGATTCCTGCTTGCGGGTTTCGGCCTGTTGTATTATCCGCATCAGTTGGTACTTTTTAAGCTTGTGTATCGTCTTGTGCATGCTGTTCTCGATCCGCCGTTCGTACATAAACAGCCGATCCAGCACCCTGCAATTCGACCAATCGCTCGTGGCGATTCGGCCCAGCGGCAAACGATCCGAGGTGAATCTCGGATCGCCCGGCCATATTCCCTCGTTGTAGCAATGATTTTCTCGGTGGTGTATGGCTGCTGGATTGGTAACTTTACGTTCTATCATATCTTCGATGGACTGGTTCTGCATGCGTTCGGCACGTTGTAGCCGCCAAGCAAGGCTGACAATCCTCGCAGCTAACATGGATTCCACCATCCCGACGGGTGCCAGCTCGGCGAGGAATTTTTCACGATAAAGTTCATAATCAGCCTGATTTTCGCCTGTTATTACCGCCTCAGCAGCAAAAAGGCCATGCTTGACCGCATTCTGCGAAACCGCGGCCTTGCCCTCATCCGTCCGCGGCCCGGTCGATTTTTGGGCGTTTTGTCGATTAGCTTTGGTTTGAGCTTTAGTTGACATGAGAAATACCCCTTTCTTAAATGATAATTGATTATTACCATAACGACCTCGCTGATTTTGTTTAATATAAAGCATACTTTTAGATACATTGGTCGTCAAGTAAAAATTATAAAAATTTCCATGAGAAGCCGCTTGCTGCGCGTTAATGCGTAAATGGGTGGATGCGTGTATAGGTTGATGGGATTTCTGAGGTACTTATCTACGCCCGAAGGGCATTATGCGTGAATCGTAATTCGTTTCTTGTCAGAACAGGCCGATGAGCCCAAAAAAGTACCGTACACCTTTGACTACAGGTCAAAATTCCCTGCCGCTTCAGGCTGAAACAGCAACTTATCAACTCTGATGTTGCCGTCCAGTTCATCGCCGACACGCCGCCCGAAGATAGACAATCCGATGGGTGTCACGATCGCTGCCCGCAATGACTCGATAGCCGCGTCAGACTTCGCGTTGCTGGGGAAAACCAGTGTGACCACCATATCTTCGTGACTTCGAGAATCCTTCAGCCGCACTCTCGAATTCATTGTGACCACATCATCCGGGATATCTTGCGGGGCGACGACGTCGCTGTTCTCGAGCAAGTTCTCGAGTTGTTTCCATTGGCCCTGCAACTCCACTCCGGGCGGCTTGGCGGTTGCCAGCAGGCGGCGTAGCCGCACAAAATCGAACTCCGTAATCTGAAGCCTGCTGCCAGGAACCTTCGGCGCGGTCCGCGGCGCGCTCGCAGAAGAAGGAGCGGATAGCCTGATCCTCCTGTCATCGCAGAAGCTTTGCAGTCTGCGTTCGAGCAGCCGCCACTGGTGCTCGGACAAACCGCCGGCAAATACCTTGCCCGGAGCCATAAAAAAGGTTGGATGCGGGTCTTTCGTATGCAAGGCGCCTAGGCATCTCAGCTTCTTTTCCCACCAGCAAAGATGGTAGTACCGCTCCTCATCGAGCGGGCGGTTACTGATAGCCTCGTTTACGATTCTATGCAATTCTTCCGAAGTCATGTCAAATCTCCTTTTTCGTTCTGTCCAGACAATAAAAAAGGCCGGCATCCAGCGCCGGCCACAGTTCGCAAAGCAACGGCCGGCGCGTCAGGGAACCGACGTACCGAACAACAAACGGTAGAATGCGGAGAAACGAGCGTTCGCCAGCCTGCTCGTAACGCTTGGAATGTGGAATGGGCGGCCCCCCACGGACGGGCGGTTCTGGGTATCAACGTTTCGCAGCCAATGTCTCATTTCAAGCCCGGACCAATCCACTGTTCATTTTTTACTATTGCGCACGTCCATGTGCCCGACAATAGTAACCGTTCAGGAGTATTTTGACAGTACTGGGCAACGCACACAACATCAAATACCTAACATGTAATCTTCCAATTCTCTTTATAACACACACAACATTGGAATTCAAGAAAATAATCTGTATTTTTCAAGCGACAGGCCTCGTTCGCCCGATAATAGCTGCCGTGAGTGTCTTGAGGGCAAAAATTGACATCTAAACAAGAACAATTCTATGGATAAATTAAGGACGTGGGGGCTGTTGAAAAAGCCCTACGTTTACCTATTTGTATTGACTTCATTTTGTTTCATACGCTTATTTGTCATTATTTTTTGACGACCTACCGGCAATAGACGCAGCCTTCTGCCTAACTTGACCTCCAGTTTGCTTATAAACTTATCTGTCCCTAACGGCCTGCCTGTTCGACAATAGACGCCCAAGGAGGTGCCAATCTCCAAACTCTCTGTTTTGTCCTTCAGCACCTACCTTCCTAATTATACTCACCCGTCGCTCTGGGACTGCGGCCGCCGATCCGATGATTATTAGGATTAGCTGTCTTTGATTCCCAAATCATCTTTTGTGAGGATGGAATTGAATTTGTGGCCGGCCTGGGTAATGTTTTCTTCGGCGCCCTGTCTGCGGTCGATGACGCAGACGATTTTTTTTACCGTCGCTCCGGCTTCGGTGATAATCTTCGCCGCTTCGAGGACCTGTCCGCCGGTAGTGGCGATGTCCTCGACCAGCAGGACGACGTCGCCTGCTTTCAAAACTCCTTCGACCATTTTGCCGGTGCCGTAGTCTTTCTTGCTGTTGCGAATGATGACCCAGTTTTTGCCGGTTGCCATCGCTGTGGCGGCAGCCAGGGCGACGCCGCCCAATTCGGCGCCGGCTATCAGCGTGACATCATCCGTCATATATTTGGCAAATTCTTCGCCCAGCGACTTGAGGATAT
>JBARRE010000210.1:0-4899 GCA_049644065.1 Sedimentisphaerales bacterium
GTGGCACACGCCTGTGTCCACGTAGAGCATGGATGGTCGCTCGGGCGGACGCCGAAGTCATGGGCCGCCGTTGCATAGATGTGCAGTTCCGCCGGGATACCGGCTTTCTTCAGCGCAAGGTACATCAACACGCTGTGCTCCGGCGGGCTGATGATATCGTCCCCGCCGTGCGCGAGAAAAATCGGAGGCGTCCCGGGCGAGATACGCAGGCCGGGAGCGATCTGGTCCTTGTCTTTTGCCTTCAGGTAGCCTGAATAGACTCCAATGGCGAAGTCGGGCCGGCAACTGATTTTGTCCACATCGTCAACAGGCTCGTAAGTCCGCTGCTCAAAGCTCGTTGCTGTCGCAATTGCCAGATGGCCGCCAGCCGAGAAACCCACCATGCCGATTTGCTGCGGATTGATGCCCCAGTCCTTGGCTTTACTCCGCACCAGGCTGACGGCTCGTTGCGCATCCTGGAGCGGGCGTCGGGCCGGCTCGCCCTTGGGCTCATCGGGTCGGCGCGGCACACGGTACTTGAGGATGATGCCGGTGGCGCCAATTGAGTTCAACCAGGCGGCCACTTCCTCGCCTTCCAGTTGCCAGTAGAGGTCCCAGTAGCCACCCCCGGGGCATATCAGCACCGCAGTCCCGGTGTCATTTTCCTTCGCCGGGCGATAGACCGTGAGGGTCGGTTTGGAAACATTGGTCACCAGCCTCGTCGGCTCGGTGACCTCGACCTGCTTGCGGTCCAGCTTTGGCGACATGCGGATCATTTCCTCGCCTATGTTGCCGCTTTCGTCCGGAGCCGTGCCCGGCCAAATCTCAACGACCAGCGGCGTCTCAGCCCCAACCGCCGACCAGGCCACGCACAAACAGGTGACCAGAAAAACCATCAATGTGAATCGCATAACTGAACAATCCTCCTTTCTTTGCATTGCTTGATCCCTTCGGCGTTCGCCCCGTGCTACAACCGCAACCAGGTCATAGCGTTCTGCGAGCGGATCTTCTCTTTTTCCGGCTCGCTCGTATCCAATACTTCCAGCTTCACTAATGCGGGGTCCGGATAGTTGAAGGGCATCCCAGTCCCGAACATCACACGTTCTGCCCCTAGGTTTGTGATGAGCTGCCCAAGCTCGTCCGCCAGCACGGCGCTCAAGCGGGACAGTTCGATGGCATAATTGGACGGCAGACCGTTGTCCTTCCGCCCGAGCGGGCACCTTGTGTAACCGATGCCGTTCAGCAAGATAAAGCGCGCTTTTGGGTGAGCTTTTACCAACTTGACAATCTCCTCCAGGGGCACGTCGGGGACGTTCAGCAACCAGCTACGCTGGCGGTTGTCCTCCACGCGGATGGGAATGGAGATGACCATGCCTTGCTCGGTTGCGGCGTTCACGAGTTCCCGGCAGCACGGGCTGGAGAGCTGATAGTTGTGCCACTTGGGATAGAGGCGCAGGCCCGCCATGCCGAACTGCTCGTGGCAGATTTTCAGATCATCCTGCCAACCGGCATAAAACGGATTGATGACGGCAAACGGAATCAGCCGGTCGAGATGACCACGAACTTCGGCCGCAATCTCCTCATTGCCGGCTTGTGCATTGCGATAGGTGATGGCGCTCGCGCTGGAAACAACCGCCTTGTCGATCTTCCTGGAGTCCATCAGTGCCAGCAGCGATGCGGCCGTATTGTGCCGCAGCCGCCGGAACGCAAAATGGCCGAGATAAGCATTCACGTCAACGATCATGATTTTCGCCTCCGCAAGAGCTTCATCATGTTGCCGCCCAGAATCTTCTGTTTGTCCTGTGCGCTCAGGTCCGCCCCGCGAATCTTGCCGACGCCCGCCGTCATGGACGAATCACAGCCAAAGACGACCCGGTCCACCCCCACCACGGCTACCGCCATGTCCACCGTGTCGGCGTCCGTAACGCTGCCGCTGGTGTCGAGTAAAACGTTCGGCGCGTGACGTGCGGCCTTGATCGTCCACTCCCAATCACCCCCGCCGGAGATGTGCGCACAGATGAGCATGGCCTCCGGGTAGCGGCGAGCAAGTTCAGCGAGGTGTCCGCCGTCGGTTAGACGCGGCTGGTCCTCCACGAAGTAGTGGGAGTGCGACGCGTGGTGCAGGATCGGCACGCCCAGCTCGATCGACAGCTCCACGATGGGAAAGACCACCGGCTCCGTGCAGGTGTACTCGTTGTAAAGTTTGATGCCGATAAACCCGCGATCCTCTATGCAGCGGCGGACTTCCTCTAATGCCTCTCGGCCGTAGCCGGGATTTACGTAGCAGTAGCCAAGCACCCGGCTGGGGAACCGGCGCATCCCTTCGGCCATCCACCGGTTGCATTCCTGAAAACCATCGGCGGTCGCCGGCTTGCGCGGCGTGAGGATCGAGCAGCACAATTGGTCGATTCCCAGCTTGTCCGCCGCCTCAATGAGCTTGCGGTCGTCCGCCTCCCATGTCGCGCGGCTTCGATGGTTCAAGTGCGCATGACAGTCGATGACCTTGCCTTTTTGGAACGGGTCGCTTGGCGTGCCAGATGCAGGCTGCTCGACGGCCGCGAGCGCCGATGGCAGTGCCGCCACCCCTATCGCCACAGTCGCGGCGGCCGAACCCTTCAGGAATGTTCGTCGCGAGACTCGCGGCTGAGGTTCCGGGGGACATGAGGTTATCTGAGAGATGGCCATACGTTTCTACCTCTTTTCCAATGGAAATAATATATGCCTAATTTCAATAATCTTTCATATCCACTTCCGCATGATCCGCAGGTACTCGCGGCAGGTGTCTTTTATATCGGGGTCGCCGGGATGCCGGTCCTGCTCGATGGAGGCGAAGCCGTTGAAGCCGACCTTCTTGAGGGCCGTGACAATTGCCTCGATGTCCATCACGCCCCGACCGAACGCCGGGAACTGGCGCATTAAGCCATCGATATCGCGCATGTGCACGTTCATCAGGTGTCTGCCCACTTTATGGATCGCGACCGGAGGGTATTCCCGCTGGAGCAGCGTCCAGCCCGCGTCGAGATTATAGCCCAGATCGTCGTCGCGAATCTGGTCCCACAGCAGCAGGAACGACGCCGCATCCGGAACCAGGCAATGCGTGTGCTGTTCGATAGAGAACTTCAGGCCGTGGGCTTTCGCCCGCGACAGGCAGGCTTTGGTGGTCTCCACGTAGGCGTTCCACACCCGGTCCCAATCGAATCGGTCCGCAATATCGATGTGATACTTCTGGCCTGGTTTGGGCTTGGCGATCTCGTAGTAACGGGGAAGATAGTCCGTCGGCCCTTTCAGCTCGCGCGCCCAGGGAGCCACGATATTGATGATGGGCGCGCCCAGCTCTTTGCCGATTCGGCAGCCCGCCTCGAAGTAGGCGAGCGCCTGCTCGCGAGCGGCTCGATCCGTGCTCGAGAGGTCCTCGACCACCGGCTGGAAAAGGACGAACTGCGACACACGCAATTTGTTTCGCTGGAGCTTCTGGTTGAGCCGGTCGATCCGGGCGTCTGTCCAGAACTCCTTGAGGTCTTTCTGTGCCGTCACGATCAATTCGACGCCGTCGAAGCCCAGCTCACCAATGACATCCAGGGCCGGCTCGGGATCCGCGGCGGGGCCCAGACTGTGAAAACACCAACTCAGGCAGCCAAATCGGGGCTTGCCTTGCGGACGTGACGGCGGTTCTGTCGCATTTGCCGACAGTGAAAGTCCGGAGGCCGCGATCGCGGCGGTCCGGAGAAGCTGACGGCGGTTCAAATTATGTCGAGTCTTCATAAGTATACTCCTTCTTGTTATGTTGGACACGAGAGACTATTCTTTTCTTGTTTCTTTAAGCCTCTTCTGAATTTTTCCCCAAGATTCTGTAATGAGGAAACTCTCTTCAATATTCTCAACCATCGTAATGAACTTGTTCATCGGCACTGAAAAGCTTAAGACATCCTCCGATACGAACGGCCGTGCTGAAACATCAAACATTCCTACAACTGCTCTCGGACGGCCCGATTCTTTTTCAAGATATGGATATTGAACAATGGAGCCACAGCCCGCAGAAAAGGGTGAGAATACTCCATTCAGATCACCGACATCGAAGTTCGCGAGAGTAAAAAGACCGGACAGCACATCGGGACGAGCAAAAAACACAACAACATCCGGCTCGTCTGACTCCTCCAACATATCCCATCTCTTGAAGCTAATGAACCTGCCAGGAGCCTCGAACTTTGGAGCGTTCTTCATAATTTCTTTGACCAGTTCCGGCGTCTTCTTATAACGCTCCCCTTCGAGTTTGCCCGGAATACCACAAGAAAGAAAATATTCAAAATTAGGCATCACATCCTGGCCAAATCCCAGGTACCTTTTTCCACCAAAGCAACCGAATGAATCAGTATCAAAACAGATAGAAATCCCCATCCTTACTTTTGACAAATCGGCCATTATACACCGATGTCCAGGAGGTGGTTTCACCAATTCCGCTTCTGAAGCTTCGTTGGCGTAGTAAAAAACTATAGGAAGTTCTGTCCTATCAAAATATTTCTCCCATACCGCTAAAAACCCCTCCTTTAGTTCAATATCCATGTCATGTACCCTTTCAAAACGCAACGTCCTTTGGGCTGTATTCTATCATCGTGTGAGTATCCGTAAAGGGAATTTATGATTGCAGGCTTTGTCCGTCTTTGCCACCAAAGGCATTGAAATGGGCAAAGCATTCAAGTAAAATACGATAGCACAGCATATAGGAGTAATATTTATGAAGACGTATAGAAAATCTCAGATCACCAGACGTCTCAGTCGTTGTGCCAATGGAGAATGAGATATGATAGACGAAAATAGAAGGAGAAAGATTTTGAAGACCTGTGTGTTCATTTTGAGCCTGCTGGCAGCATCGGCGGCTCTCCCGCCAGGGACGACTAGCGCCGCTGCAGAAGCTCCCCATCC
>JBARRE010000211.1:0-3053 GCA_049644065.1 Sedimentisphaerales bacterium
GAGTTTCTGGAATTACAGGCAGTCACGATTGTCACTGGAGGTAGTCTGATTGCGATATTTGAGCACCTTGGCTGGCACGCCACCAACTATGGCATAGTCCGGTACGTCTCGTGTCACGACTGCCCCTGCGCCAATGATTACACTGTTTCCCACTCGAACACCTGGTAGCAGAATCGCACGATGGCCGATCCAAACGTCATAGCCAATCATGACATCGTTACCAATTTGTGCCTTCATCACAACGGAATTGACACCAATGCCAGAGTTGTCACCGATTGAAATCTGCTTGCCTGCTCCAACGATTGCCCCATGTTCCACGTTGACATTCTTACCGCAATGGGCAAACATCCCTTTGCAACAGAACCGACGTATCTTCTTGGCGATCTTGCCGCCGAAAGGGCTCGTCGAACGCGGCAGGTATCGGGCGAACAGATAATACAGACAAAAATAGAATCCACGCTTAAATATCACAATCATGACCTCATCGCAATGTCCAGTAAAAATGGCAGCACTTTGCAGCATCCTATATCAAAATGCCGTGTTACCTCCCTTTAACTGAAATCAACTGCTTGATACTTTCGATTTTAGCCCATTTAATGATGACAACTGCCACAAAAGAAAAAATAATAAACTTAATAAAGGTGCCTAAAATAATCGACTTTTCAACAGGAATGAAATTAATAAACAAGGCACTTACCAACAACGCCAACGCAATCAGGCCAAGATCATTCACCTTAAAGCGTATCTTAAAGTATCTCATTGAGATTACAAAGCCGGCAACAATTCTGACAGTCTCTATTATAATCATTGCGTAGATGACTCCCTTCATTCCCATTTGCCATTGTTTTAAAAATAGAAAGAGCAGACCCACCATAAGGACCGCATAGGCTGCTGTCATAGCAGATAGCATGCCGGTTCGCTTACTGTGCATAAGACTCCATTGGAACAGTCTATACATTAGGGTAAGCCAACTCGCAAAGAGCAATAGTGGGATATAGTCAATAGCTTCGTGAAACTTCGGGTCCGCCATAATCAGAACCATGGGTCGTGCAACTACCAACGTGAACAACGCAATCAATCCGAAAAGAGCAAAATATTTTGTGGCAAATTGGCCGAGGATTTCAGGGCCGTTGGGCTTTTGAGCCGTCTCGTAGAAATAGGGCATAAAGGCTTTGTCAAAAGCTCCTCCTAATAATGCTATCAAGCCGCCGAATTGAACCGCCAGAGCAAAAAGGCCTACCTCCCTCAAACTGGCGTATTTTTCCAGCATGAAACGACCGCTGGCCGTATTCACCCAGGCAAAAATGAAAAACGGGATCAGGGGGATGCCAAAGACAAGGAGGTTCTTAGACATACTCCAGGAGAAGGAAAGCCTGGCATTCCTCCATAAAATGACCACAGCAACAGTCCAAAAAATTATATTAGCCAGTAATTGGGCATAAATTTGTCCCTTCAGTCCATAACCGAGGCCGGCAACTGCAATGATAATTACAATTGTTTGCACGAGAAAGAAAGAGAAGGTATATGCTACATAAGCTATCGCTCGTTTCTGGACTCGAAGCAATCCTATTGTGAGACTTTTCATCGGGACAAAGAGCCCCAAAATAAGGATAATAAAAACATAGGGAAAAAAGGGAACACTCGGCAGGAAGCGGTCAACCAGCAAATATGCAAGCGGTCCTGTTAAAAGTAAAAGAACCGCAGGGAATATCAAGAGCAGAAGCATTGCGTTACCGTAGAGCTGTTTCCGAAAGACCTCGTCTGCATCCGGATCGAAATAGAACCGCATAGCCGCACTACTGACTCCCAGCAAAAAAACAAACGTTACTAATTGCAGCATTATGTTGAGCAAAGCAAGAATACCATATTCCTCGACGGTAAAATAGCGTGTATAAAGGGGAATAAGAAAAAAGCCAAAAGCTTTCGTGAGAATGGCACCCGTACCATAAACAATTGATGTCTTAGCTAATGTGCTCATACAATTTCAAAATGCCGCTCTTTGTGAGGGCGGCGGTGCTCCTCCAATGTTCAGTTACTTCTTTGGTATCTTAAGGATGGCGAGCAAGCTCGCCAACTCGCTGCGCACTTTTTGCGAGCACAAAATACTTCCTATATAAATGCTGCCGGCTACAAGACAGCACCATATGAGAATCCATCCCGGCCTGGTCGCTCCGAGGCAAAAATGCATGACCTCAACAGCACAATACATCGCCGCAGCTATAGTGGCTGGAAACAATATTGCCCTGAAGAAATCAACCACCCTAATGGGGGAATACCGAAAAGCAAAGGCCAGGCAAGGTACCATGATGACAGTCAGAAAGCACACCGTATAAGAAATAGCAACTCCTAAAGCGCCCCATGAAAGCCCAATAAGAAAAGATAGCAGGATTATGGGCACTGCTATAGCTCCCCAGTACATCATTCTTTTGGTTTGTCCAAGCGAGATATAGACGCACGCAGTCGTACTTACCACCGGCTGAAAAAATGCCGCAAAAGCAAGTACTTTGAAAATCGGGCTGGCACTGATCCATTGACCTCCAAGTACAATTATTATGACCTCGTCGGACAACGCCGCTAACATTGCCACAAGAGGCATCGTAATGAATGCTATCATACTAATTGCCCGGTAATAATAACGTCTGTATCTGTCGGGATCGTTTTGCAGGCGACTGAGAGCAGGAATTGCAACCGCCGCAACCGGTGTGGTTATTTGCAGAATCGGAAGCATTAGCAGTGCGTAAGCCTTGCTATATAGCCCTAATTGGCCGGCTCCCCAGAACTTACCGATTAGCAAGTTGTCGGCGTTTCTGGCAAAGTAGTTCATAAGACCGAAACCGGTTAAGTGTCCGCCAAACGCCAGCATTTCCCGGACGCCGGAGCGCCAAACAGGCAGGCCGGGACGCCATCCACAGGCAAACCAAGCTGCAACGGCATGGGTGACCGCCGCCGCTAATTGCATAATCACCAGTGCCCAATAACCTGCTCCATACCAGGCTGCAATGATCGCGGCGAGAATACTAACCGATATGGAAACAATATCGATGGCAGCCAAT
>JBARRE010000212.1:0-1968 GCA_049644065.1 Sedimentisphaerales bacterium
ACTCAAACCGGCGGTAGTGCCACCCTCAATGGTACCGGCAGCAACCAGTGCATCGGCATCAAAATCGCCGATTCCGCCGATAGTTTTAGCAAGCAGAATAAACAGAATCACCAAGGGAATCAAAGGAAGGAACGTAGCAATCTTTGCAACGTACTGAATACCTTTCAATCCGACGAATGCTGCAACCGCCGCCCAGATCACGGCAATCACCTTCGCAGCGATGGCGCTACCGCCGAAGAGAGGTGCAAGGGCCTGCGATGCGAAAAAGGCATTCACACCAAGCCATCCGAATTGTAGTACGCCCATCATAAAACCCGGCATTAAAAAGCCGCCCTGAACGCCATAGGTCGATGTGCCCACAACGTAAAGCGGAAGACCGGTCTTCAGACCAAGCAGACCCGGAACCATGTAGAACAGGGCGTGGCACAGAAGCGCAGCTACGACCAAACCGAGAAGCGCAACGCCAACACCCTGACTAAGCACTCCGCCGGGTCTGGCTCCACCGCCACTCGGCGCCTGGCTCCAGAACACGAACCACAGGAAGATGCCCGCATAGGTAGGCGCCGTGTTCTTGTACCAGGGAGCCCTGTTCGAAGCCGGATTCGGCTTGGCCATACTGACATAGTCTGGCAGTGCTCCATTACTCATAATATGTTCTCCTTAATAAACTACCTCGAATATATACAACCGGCACGCTACCGGATTTTCCATGCTAAATATAACAGTTGCTCTTCGATACAACCAGTTTTTTAACGGGCTTACGGGAAATTTGTCCGCGGCGCGTAAGCAGCTAATCAGTCTGCGGGATTTGAATTCTCTTGCCGTCATTCATCGCCGATTCGTGGGCGCAGATTCCCGCCATAGTCCAGTTCGCCGCCGTGCCCGCATCTACGGCGGATTTCCTTTCTTCTACAATCGCACGAACAAACTCGTGCGTCAGATGCGGATGAGAGCCGCCGTGCCCGCTGCCCTGGATGAAGGACGTGTGCTCATGTTCTTCGTCATAGACGCCCTGCCCCGTGAAAGGAGCGATTTCCTTCGGCAGCAGGTGTCCAAAGTCGGGAATCTTAATTCTCTCGGCGTCCTCATAGCCGGAATAAATGACCGGGCCTTCACCGGCGGTCTGCTCCCATTCGAACGAGAGTTCAGTGCCGTACACGTCGAAACTTTCCCTGTACTGCCTGATCGTATTAAACAACGACCGAGTCACCTCGCAGACAAGGTCCGAGTCGACGAGTTTGATTATGGCGGTTTCAGCCGCGAAAGGCGAATTATATCGCTTAATATAATCTTCCTGAATCCGGCCCGAACCGTGACAGACGACAGATTCGGCCCGCTTTTTCGCAAGGCACAACAACGGGCTTACGGCATGAGTCGCATAATGCATCGGCGGAAAACCGTACCAGTATTCCGGCCAGCCCGGCAGGCCCATGTTCTGCTGATGTGAGCCGCGAAGGAATTGTATCTTGCCTATTTTGCCCGATTCGACCAGCTCTTTGGCGTAGAGAAACTCCCGGGCATATACGGCGGTTTCCATCATCATATAGACTTTGCCGGAGTTCTCTCGCGCCTCGGCAATTGCAAGACAGTCCTCCTTGGTAGTAGCCATCGGGACGGTGCAACAGGTATGTTTGCCCGCTTTCAGGGATTCAAGCGACATCCAGGCGTGATCGGCAATCGGTGAGACAACGTGGATTGCATCCAGCTCGTCAATGCCCAAAAGGTCTTCGAACTTCGTGAAGCGCCTTTCGATGCCAAACTGATCGCCTATTTCATTGAGGTGCGCTTCGTTCCTCTGGCAAATAGCGTAACACTCGGCGTCGGGGTGTCTTAGATAAATGGGGATGAACTCGGCGCCAAATCCAAGTCCCACAACAGCAACTTTTACCTTGGCCATCGGCTCTTTCTCCTTTCCGGCCCTTCTAAAAGAGCCCCTTCGTGCGTAAGAAAACGCTATAAATAAACCGA
>JBARRE010000213.1:0-2540 GCA_049644065.1 Sedimentisphaerales bacterium
GTCTGTTCACCGATTTCCTGGCCAAAGAAGGGCCTTTTGATTTTGTCATAGTCCAGACGACAATGACCTATTGGTTCAAGGGCCTCGAAGAAGTGATTGAAGATGTTCGCACAGCTTGGCCGCAGGCGAAAATTATCTTGGGCGGCAACTACGTTACGTTATGCTGCGATCATGCACAGAAACTGGGGGCTGATTTGCTGGTACATGGCACAAATCTTGAGCCGCTCTGGGAATATTTGGCAATCCCCCCGGACCTGCAGCAGCCGGCCTTGTGGGAAGTTTATGATAAGCTGAATATCGGCGTGCTGAAGCTGACCGAAGGTTGCCCCTTCAATTGCACTTATTGCTCGGTCCCGAAGGTGTACGGTAAATTCAAGCCTCGATCGCTGGAACATTCTCTAACGGAGCTGGAATTGCTCTGCCGGCTTGGCGCCGGCAACGTCGCTTTTTACGATGATGCCCTGCTGTTCGAAGCAGATAAAGTCCTGATCCCGTTTCTAAGTGAGGTCCTGAAACGTAATCTAAGAGTGAACTTTCACAGCCCGAATGCCCTCAATGCATGTTTTGTCACCAGCGACTTAGCCGAGCTTATGGTACGTGCCGGCTTTAAGACTTTCTATCTGGGCTTCGAGAGCGCTTCTCAACAATGGCAGAAACGCACCGGCTCGAAAGTTTTCTCCGAAGAGCTTGAACAGGCTGCTCGACACCTGATCGCCGCCGGTGCTGAGCCGACAAACGTTACAGTGTATCAAATCCTCGGCCATCCGCATATTGATATTCAGGAGCTTGAAGCCTCGATGCGTTTTGTCAGCAGCCTCGGCATCCGCGGAATGTTGGCTGATTTCTCACCGATACCCGGCACGCCCGACGGCGAATATTGCCGCAAATGGATCGACTTGGATGAGCCTCTAATGCACAATAAAACCGCCTTTCCAATCATCATGCTTGGCTTCGACGAGAGCAACTGCCTCAAAGACCTCCAGCGAAAACTCAATCGTTCACTGCCGGATAGTCGAACACATTGATTTCCAGAGGCTAATCTGCTATACTTCGCGTCAATTTACAGTCCATAAGTCCAGGACTTAGCAATCTTAAATATGAAATCAGAAATCTCAAATATGAAATTACTTGTCAAAAGCTTCGGGTGTCAGATGAACAAGCTGGATACTGCTTTGGTGACTTCTGCGCTCGAAGATGCGGGATTCAACCTGACTGAAAGCGTTAAAGAAGCTGATGTTGTCTTGATAAATACCTGCTCTGTACGCGAGCACGCCGAGCAGCGGGTGCTTTCGCACCTGGGGCATCTCAAGCACATCAAGGAATCCCGCCCTGAACTGGTGGTCGGCGTCATCGGTTGTATGGCTCAACGGCTCGGCGATAAACTGCTCGAACACGATGCGGTCAATCTCGTCTGCGGCCCGGCGGAAATCCCGCAGTTAATGCAGCTTATCACCGAGGCCCTGAAAGAAAAAAAGAAAAGCCTGGCGGTAACGGAAAAAATCCGCCGAAAGGCTCCTGAAGAAAAAAGTCAGGCGCTCGAAGAATTCGAATCGGCCTATGGTATCGAGGACGAGTCGATCCCTGCCCAGGCATTTGTCCGGGTCATGCGAGGCTGCAATAATTTTTGCTCGTACTGTGTCGTGCCTTACGTCCGCGGGCCGGAAGTGTCCCGGCCGCCTGAAGCAATAATCGAACAGATAAAAAAAATAGCGGACCATGGTGTCAAACAAATCACACTCCTGGGCCAGACGGTTAATTCGTACAAATACAAAAAAGGCAAAAAAACATGGTCCCTGGCGGATTTGCTCGATACGGCAGGTAATATCAAAGGGATCGAATGGCTCCGGTTCGTGACCAGTTATCCATCCGAGGAGTTCTTCGACGAGATTTTGCACGTCATGGCCGACTCTTCCAAGGTCTGCGAATATCTGCACATGCCGGCACAGAGCGGCTCGGATAACATCCTGCACGCGATGAATCGTAGCTATACTGCTACCTGGTACCTGGAACTTCTTGAACGAGCCAGGATGATTGTGCCGAATATCGCAATAGCGGGTGATTTCATCGTAGGCTTTCCGGGCGAAACCGAAGAAGATTTTGAAGCAACAGTGGATTTGGTGAAAAAGGCCAAATATAAAAACACGTTTATATTCAAATACTCGCCCCGACCGGGAACGACCTCGGACAAACGATTGCAGGACACTGTTTCTGCTGAAGTCAAGCAGAGGCGAAATGTCGAACTGCTGGGCGTGCAGGAAAAAATAAGCGATGAACTAAGCCGGGATTTTCTGGGTAAACAAGTGAAGGTCTTAGTCGAAGGCTTAAGTAAGAAACCACATCTAAATTCCATTGAGGGCGGTGGAAATCCGCAGTTGGTCGCCCGGACAACAACGGATTACATAGTCGTCTTCAACGGACCGGTGTCACTGGCCGGGCAATTCGCAGACGTAAAAATTACGAAGACTTCGCCGCTCACCCTTTTCGGAGAATTAACTTGACCTTCCACCGGACAATCCTCGCTCCTAAACCAAGGGCAGGAT
>JBARRE010000214.1:0-13972 GCA_049644065.1 Sedimentisphaerales bacterium
ACCATTCCCGCCAGGGCCGACTGCCAACTTGTTTTGCGGGAGAACAGGGCAAATAGGACCAACGGTCCGAACGCAGCCCCGAAGCCGCCCCATGCATAAGAGACAATCCCGAGAATCGTGTTGTCACGGTCCATCGCCATTATCAATGCGATGATTGAGATGATAATAACACATACTCTTCCGACCAGAACAATCTCCCGCTGCGATGCCTGTTTTTTTATCGCCTTGCAGTAAAAATCCTCGGACAGAGCAGAGGATGAGACCAGCAGTTGCGAATCTATCGTTGACATAATCGCCGAGAAGATCGCCGCCAGAAGGATTCCGCCGAACCACGGATTGAACAAATCGCGTATCATATAAATGAAGACCTTCTCCTCCTGCCCGCCGCTCAGATTATCATACATCGCGATTCCGATAAAGCCGACGATGACTGCTCCGCTTAGCGACAGCAGGACCCAGATGATCGCGATGGTCATCGATTTTCCAAGCTTGTCCACCGATTTGATGCTCATGAATCGTACCAGGATGTGCGGCTGGCCGAAGTAACCCAGACCCCATGCCATGCTGGAGACAATCATACAAAGAGCCATCGGCAGCGTCCGGGCTTCCGGCAGCAAGCCGGGCGAGATGTTCTTGAGTGCCATTGCCTCGCTTATCGCTTCAATTCCGCCGGCACGTTGGTATGTCAGGATTGGCACTGCCACAATTGCCAGGACCATTAAAGCGCCCTGCAGCAGGTCCGTCCAGCAGACCGCCATGAAGCCGCCTAAAAACGTATAGGCGATGATAACAAATCCCCCAATGACCACTGCGACGTGATATTTGACGCCGAATGTCGACTCAAACAGCAATCCCGTCGCTACAAGTCCTGAAGATGCGTATATGGCGAAGAATATCAGGATGATTATCGCCGAGACGATTCTCAGCAGCCCGGTCGGGTCTTTGAAGCGGGCCTCGAAAAAGCAGGGCAGCGTTATCGCGTTGGTTTTTTGCGTATAGACCCTCAGCCTGGCCGAGACCAGCATCCAGTTCAAAACCGTGCCGACAAATAGACCGACAGCAATCCACACCTTTCCCGTACCCGCCAGGTAGATGGCTCCGGGCAGCCCCATGAGCAGCCAGCCGCTCATGTCACTGGCCTGGGCCGAGAGTGCCGTGACCCACGAGCCCATACCCCTGCCTCCCAGCAGATAATCTTCGATACTGGCCGACCTGCGATAAAAATAAAAGCCGATGCCAAGCAGGATGATGAAATAAGCGATAAATGTGATTAAGGTTGGAATTGACATTGAAAAGTCAGTCTAACATTCTAAACAGCGCTTTATAGTTTCTTTGAGAATTCATTAAGCAGATTGACTATCCCCTGAATCGTTTCCTTTTTTGGTATCGCTACTTTCAGATGGCGCTGCCCCGTGGCTTTATCAGTTTCAATTTCTAAGCCGGAAAACGTTTTTGTGCTCGGCTTGCTTTGCTGGCCTTCTCCCTTAAGCAGTGTTTGACCAAGCTTGTCAAAGAATGTTAAGCCTGCCGAGATCATATCGTTCCATGCCTGCTCTGGTTCTGAGCCTGCAGCTTTCCGCTTTTCCGCTGTGATTGAGACATCTTCTTCCATGCTATCTCCATCTTCTCCGGCTTTAGCCTGCTGATGCATCGGTTCGGGTATAGCACTGGTAGCCTTGTCAATGGAGTCCATGAACCGTTTCAGTCTTGTTCCGCCGAGAAAGACTTCATCTTTTCCTTTATCGAGAACGCCCGAAAACAGGGATTGCTTAAACGACAAAAGCGAAAGCATTCCGTGCTCGATTGTTCCCTGAGAAACGAAGTTTACTACCCGCACCGGCCGGTGCTGACCAAGGCGATGGATCCGTCCAATACGCTGTTCGAGCACTGCCGGATTCCAGGGCAAATCCATATTAATCACGGCCGAGGCGTTCTGCAGATTCAGTCCGACTCCACCGGCGTCGGTTGAGAGAAAAACTCGACAATCAGGATCATTTTTGAATTGTTTTACCAGGTCATTTCTTTTCCTGGGGGCAATTCTACCGTGAAATAGTACATGATTACGCTTGGATGATTCAAGGCGGCTTTGAAGCAATTCATGTGTTCCCAGCCACTGGCTGAATACCACCACTTTTGTATCATGTTGTTCGAAGATTTCTTCAAGCACTGAAATCAACTCGTCAGCCTTGACACCGTGGTCAGTCTTCTTGTCGAGAAGATACGTGCTGTTGCAGCTCATGCGCATATTTTGTAAAGCGATCATGAGTATTGTCTGATCGGTTTCAGATAAGAATCCGAGCCGTCGCCACTTGGCAACGATGCGCGCGACAGTCTCACGATTTTCCTCGTGATGTTTCATTTGCTCGTCTGTCATAGGAACAAAATAGTTCTTTTCCAAACGTTCCGGCAGTTCCTTCAAAACTTCTTTCTTGGTGCGTCGAACGAGGATTGGCTCCAATGATTTTGCGATTTTCGAAAGGTTATGGTATCCAATCACTTTGCCATTTTCATCTACATGCTGGTGCTCGGCAAGAAAGCGGAACAGCGGGCCCAGGTGGAAGCGGTCAACAAATTCAACTATAGAGTGCAACTCTTCCAGTCGGTTCTCCAATGGCGTTCCGGTAAGCACAATAGCATACCTGGAATCGAGTTTCTTTACGCTTCGGGCCCTTCGGGTCTTCCAGTTCTTTATTCGCTGAGCCTCATCGAGAATAACCATTTCCGGCGCCCAGTTGTGGACAAGCTCAAGGTCACGGTGGATAACATCATAATTGGTGACCTTATAAAATGAATCAGATGCGTATAGCTCCGCGCGTTTCGCTATGGAACCTTCTATGACTTTTACCGAACGGTTGCAGAATTTTTCAATTTCCTGTTTCCATTGATGTTTAAGTGAAGTTGGTGAGACAATTAGTACACGCTCAAGGCCGACTGTTCGGGCTAATATCTCAACCGCTGCAATTGCCTCAATCGTTTTGCCGAGCCCCATATCGTCGGCAATCAGGCTCCGTCCCGCTTTTGCAGCAAACAAGGCCCCCTTGCGTTGATAAGGGTATAGCGAAACCTTCAACAGCTTCTTGAATGCCGTACTGCTGATGTCACTTGGGAAGGCTTTATCAATTCGTTTCTTCAGGTCAATTTGATCTCTGACCTGGGCAATAAACTTTATCGTGTCCTCGTAGCAGCGCAAGTCATGCTCAAACGCTCCGGCTTTCCTTATAAACGTATCAAATTCCTGGTATGATTGTGGTTTTAGAATCCCATAGTTATCAATGTAACGTAAAGCAAGTTCCAGCAGAGATTGTGGACATTCAGTGCCTGGTTTGAAAAGCACTTCCCGTTTGGCGCCGTATCGTAAATAAATTTCGGAGTAAGGGGGGTGGAAGCCATCCGCCATCGCTTTTTTGCCCCCTCGTTTTCGCTGTAATTTTGTGAGCGTATATTCGACATGTTTACAAGTACCGAGAGTATTGACTGCAAAATCCGGACACGAGCAGTAATTATCGCCGATCCTTTTTCCGCGAATCGCGACACGATACTGTCCCCCGGTTTGGGGATTCTTGACGATAAATTCAGAGAAAATTGGCTCGTCCCCAATATTTTTGAGACGAAAATTTTGCAATTGCCCAAACTGTTTTCGCAGGGCAATCTGCCACTGTTCCAGAGGCATCTCTTCCGGCTTACTCAAATGCGAAATCTTTCTGATTTTACGACCCTTTGATGATTTTCTTTTGGTTTTTCGTTTGGCCATATGTCAAATCCTTATTACAAAACCTACCATATTCTAGTATCTTTGTGATTTACAACTACCTGGAAGAAAAGGATTCTAACCACTGTTACGAAGACAGGCAAGGCCGATTCGTATCTGAGTATAATTTGCTTTGCCGTTTAGAAAATCAAATACGGATTTCATCCGGTCATCGCCAACCTCTTTTGCAGCATCCACGATAAGGCCAAACGTTTGCTCATCTACCCAGGGATACGGGTTGTTGATCTTCTCTCGCTTGATATACTCAACCAGGTATTGGGTTGTGGTTGATTCTGCTCGTTCAACAGATTTTGCTACTTCCTCAATGGAAAGCTTACGTTCAAACATGCCAAAGGCAAGCTGTCTTGCCTTACTCAGCTTCGAGCGTTTTTTGGGCTCATCTGTTGGTGGTTCGAAAGAAGTTGTCTCTAAAGTTACTCCAACATCCATTTCCAACGAGTTTGCCTGGCAGTAATCCTTCATTTCGGCAAGAACGACTTCGCCGTACTGCCGGCGTTTTTTCTCTCCGACTCCTTTTACTTCGAGAAGTTTCACATAATTAGAAGGCCTTCGCCTGGCCATGTCCCTCAATGCGACATCCCCAAAGACGACATACGCCGGGACAGCTTTTTTTCGTGCTATGCTCGCACGCAGCTTTCGCAAAGCCTCGAACAGCCCTTTATCGACACCTTCCCATGAATCTTCGACAACTTTAGAGACCTTGGCTGGCTTCTCGGCAGGCTTCAGCAGCCGGGGCGTTTCGTTTCCTTTGAGAACCTGCCATCCCTTCTCGGTGACATTCAGCACGTTGTATTCCCCGACCTTCTCGATGCAGGCTTGTCCTTCGAGCTGTTCGATCCAGTCATGCACCGTGCGTTGTGAATGTTCGCTCAACAGGCCGTATGTGCTCAGAGCGTTATGGCGATTTTCCATGATGCGCTTGTCGTTGGAGCCTGTCAGCACAGCGGCTGTGTAACCGCCTCCGAAGCTCTGACCAAGCCGGACGATGCATGAGAGAATTTTCTGCGCGGTTTGAAGCGCATCGTCTATAAAGTCCATCTCGCCAAGGCACATATTGCAGGCGGCACAATTGTCCTTGTCGAGGGTCTGGCCGAAATAGCGTAGAATAGCTTTATGCCGGCATGCACCTCCTGTGCAGTAATTGTACATGTGGTTGAGCTTGACCATGGCGATCTTGTAAGCTTCCGGCTGCATATCGCTCATCAGGCTCTTCCATGTACCGTAGTCGCCACCCGAGTAGAAAAGGCAGCATTCGGCCTCCAGGCCGTCACGACCGGCCCGGCCGGTTTCCTGCTGGTAGTGCTCAAGCGACTTCGGCATGCCCGTGTGAATGACATAACGCACGTTCGATTTGTCGATGCCCATGCCGAATGCAATCGTCGCTACGATGGTATCGACCTTTTCGTTGATGAACGCCTCCTGGTTTTTCTTGCGGTCCTCGTCCGCCATGCCGGCGTGATACGGCAGAACGTTGTAGCCTTTGGCTCTGAGCAGTGTGGACAATCCGTCGACGTCCTTGCGCCGAATACAGTAAACGATGCCGGATTCGCCTTTGTGCCGGTCGAGCACGTCACTGACCTGTTTGGCCCTATTGGTTCGCCGACGGATTTTGTAAACGAGATTGGGCCTGTCGAACGAGCCGATCAGCATTTCGGGATTTTCGAGATGCAGTTGTTCGGCGATATCGCTACGCACATGCTCAGTAGCCGTGGCGGTATAAGCGCCGATGGTGACTTTGGGAAAAACCTGCTTCAAAAGGCCCAGTTGGCGGTACTCGGGCCGAAAGTCGTGCCCCCACATGCTGACGCAATGGGCTTCGTCGATGGCGATAAAAGAAAGCCCGGTCTTTTTGAGCACTTCGACGAAGCCGTCTGAGACGAGTCGTTCCGGCGAAAGGTAAAGAAGCTTCAGTTGCTTGTTATGTAGCGCTTCAAAAACTCTCTGCTGCTCGTGAGCTGCAAGAGAGCTGTCAATCCGAGCTGCGGAAACGCCGCATTCGATCAGGGCATCGACCTGGTCCTTCATCAAAGAAATGAGCGGCGAGACCACAACCGTCAGGCCGGGCAGGACGACCGCCGGGGCCTGGTAGCAAAGCGATTTTCCGCCCCCGGTCGGCAGAACGACAATCGAATCACGCTGCGAACCGACACATTCCATAGCCTTTTTCTGCAAGGGCATAAAATCATTATACCCCCAGTACTTGACCAATGCTTTTTGAATATTTTCCATCATAAGAATATCCTCTGATTAAGGGAATATGATACGAAAATCGAACGCGTTTAACAACTGAACGTCAGATCAACGTGAACATTTTTCGTTTCGGATCCTCTCAAGGGCTTCCATCAGAGATGTGAGTTTCAGGGTCGTTTTGTAAACAAGCACATTTTTCCCGATGTGTGCACCCTCTCGCAGAGACTTTTCCGGCACTGCAATTAAAATCGCGCGACGTCGAAATTGTTTTAAGGTTTCTCGACGATGTGCCAGATACTCCGGTGTCCAAAAACCGACAATTTCAAGAAGGACTTCCGTGCAGTCTTTGTGCCGAAAGGTAAAATCCGGTACGAAAGTCTTCTGGTGATTATGGAGTATCTCGCCTTCGCGAATCAACTGCCAGCCGTCACGCTCCGGCCCGAATTTCTCGGCAAGCGATTCTTCCAGACTGGAATCGAATTCATCCGGCGGCGGCAAATGGCTGGTAAAGCCATCGCTGTCCGAGAGATTCAACTTGGCTGACGCATTCCACGGAGTCTTCAACAATACTGTCATCTGCCAGCCTTTGCAGGCCAGCAGTGCGGGCAAGAATCTTGCGAGATTAACGCCGTATCGTCGGGTCTGGCGCAATACGGAAGCCGGCCCTGAAAAAGTGATACGGTACTTTGAAGGACCTAAACGGACTATGTCGTGCAATAGCTTAGCCAACTTGGCATAACGAAGGATCGTTTTAAAGTCATCTGTCGCCACAACAGTCATGCTTTCAGCCCGATATAAGCAGGCCTGAAGCTGAGCAATATTGTAGCGCGACAGCAACGCTGAAGCATTCGGATATCCCTCGAACTGTTCCAGCGGCTGGTACGCCATAACGTCCACGTAAAGACCTTGTTCGATTTCGCTCCACGGCAAACCAAGGTCATCCGAAAGCTGTGTTTTTATCTTTCTTTCATCGTACTCGAAAAGCTGATCCGGTTTTTCGACAAGCGGATGGAAGCGCGTAACTCTGGAAAACACGTCCAGTCGTAACTTCGCTGCCTTGCCGTCCGGGTCGGTCCGGAAAATACTTCTGTCGTCCAGCAGCTTGCAGAACGCCTGAATTCGCCGAACGGGGCAGTCAGGCTCGTCAGTAAACAGCGATTCTATCTCCCGATGCAATTGGCGTCGCTGCCGGCCTTGACCGTTGCGGTATATCGCAAGCATGCTCTCGGCATACTTCACATAATGCCTGTGCATACTTTGAGTCAGCCGATCGACAATCGCCCGACCCGCCTTAAACTCGACGATGGACTGGTCGCTCGTAAGCATCGCTTCTTCGCCTCTCTCGGGAGCGTTGAACTTCCTTCGTATTTTCACAGACGACTTCGTACAGAGTCGCTCTGGCACTGCCGGTTCTTCTGAGAATCCTGCCCAGCCGCTGCTTGGCCTGACGTGTTGAGCCTTGTCCCCCGATAACCACCGCTACCTTCGCTTCGGGCACATCTACGCCCTCATCAAGGACCCGGTTAGCAACAAGGACGGGAAATGCTCCGTTGGCAAAATTCTCTAAAACAGCCAGGCGCTCACGCTTTCGTGTATGCGAGAGAATCGTCGGCACCAGGAATCGCCTGGAGACCTCTATTGCCATCGCATTTGACCCTGTAAAAATAAGAATTTGCTGACCCTTGTGCAGCCGGAATATATCTTCCAGCACACGCAGCTTTTCAGCAGCACGAGACTCAATAGAGTTTTTCAGATAGTAAGCCTTCTGGGCATGACGCGCCTGAGGGTCACTACCTGATTCCTTGCATAAATCCTGCCACGTGTAGCCCGGCTGTTCTTTTCGCCGGGACAAGATAAAATGCCGGATCGCCCGGCTGCACTGGTCATACGTGGCCTGCTCGCGCTGGTTCAATGCAACCGGAACGCGTACCACATCGAAATTCGCCAACATCGAACCCTCAGCCTGCTTAAATGGCATACGATAAGCTACAGGTCCAATGAGCCAGCCCAGGTCTTTGTGCAGGTTATCTGAACGTTCAGGTGTAGCCGTCAATCCGAGCCGCATAGTTGCAGTGCTCAGGATGGCAGCCTCACGACGGCATTTCCCGGGTAAATGGTGCTCCTCATCGAAGATCAACAGCCCGAAACCGGCGCCCATTTTAGCCATGTGAATATACGCACTGTCATATGTTGTCACTGTGATAGGCTTGATGTTGGACAGGCCATCGCCGACAATGCCGGCATCATAATCGAAGGCTGCCAGAATCCGCCGGTGCCACTGGTACATCAAATCGCGAACGGGTGCGACGACCAATGAAGCAATTTTCTTCCGGGCCATCGCAGCAAGGGCCACCTCTGTCTTACCTGTTCCCGTCGGCATAATTATCTGTCCGCGACAATCAGCTTTGGACCATGCTTCAAGGGCTTCAATCTGATATGGTCTCAGCTTCGGCAGTTTGACTTTAGGCAAATGAACACCGCATGGCTTCGGCACGTTGTCGGATAAGGATGGCCCAAACTGCCCGGCCAAAGCCGCGAAAACCGCAGCGTAGTGAATTGCGTCGCACCGCAGGGCTCCGACACGACTATCCCAAGCCCATACTGATGGACCAAAAATCTCAGGCAATTTCTCACATCCAATCCCGGTGAGTAACAATGTTCCCCGATTAAAACTCAGAGATATTGGTCTGTTCGATCTTGTTTCATTCACCATTTTCCGATTACACACTATCGAACTGATAAAATGTACTTAATAGCATTTCGATAAGGAATGTATCACATTGCCCGAAACTTATTACAATATGTGCCATTCGAGACGAATGGAGACGAAGGGAATCGAACCCTCATTCCCGCGATGCGACCGCGGTGTGCTCCCGTTACACCACGTCCCCGAGATCACGTTCGAATACATTATTTTACAAGAGCGCTTCCGGAATTCAACTTATTTTTATGCTGTTTTCGACAAAAACTCAGAACTTCCACGTATCGTAGCAAACGATTTTTTCTATCGGCTCACGTTTCGGCTCGGGTTTGCTGCCAGCCGGATAGCCGAGGGCCATCAGCTCTACGATGATTATATCGTCGGGAATTTTTAATGTTTGCCGGACTTTGTCCGCGTCGAACGAGCCGATCCAGCATGTGCCCAATCCTAAGTCCGCCGCCTGCAAGCAGATATGTTCGAGTGCAATTGCCACATCAATCGGCCCGATAGCCTGGCCGCATTGCATGACATAATCGCTATTACTGCATGCGGCGATAATCGCACCGGCTTTCTCAAAGACCTCCGGCCGATTCGTCGTCGTAGCAACCCTGCGTTTGGTATCCCGGTCCGTAACGACTACAAAACGCCAATCCTGCGTATTTTTCGCCGACGGCGCCAGCCGGGCCGCTTCTAAGATGCTGTCGAGCTTGTCCTGCTCGATGCTCTTGTCCTGATACGCCCGGCAGGAATATCTTCTACGAATAGCATCAAGTACCGCCATAAGAACACCTCACTTTTCCGTAAACATCCATGCCAAGAGTAACAAAACTCACTTTATAAACAATCACATTCAAAAAATATAAACTAAAAACAATCTTGACGCAAGGAGTAAAAATTAGTACTTTTATTGTCGAATTCGGGGCGATTAGCTCAGTTGGCTAGAGCGCCTGCTTTACACGCAGGAAGTCACAGGTTCAAGTCCTGTATCGCCCATTTGTGAGGAGTTTCAGAAGTGCTATTGTGAGGGGGATTTACGCGGGAGTACGGTTTGGCGGATTCTTTTTTGCGCTTGCATTATCACTGTTTTTGGGCGCCAGTGTCCAACCAGTGTCTAAATGGTTCTGGGGTTCTCCATCCAGCATCCGATCCATAACCTGCTTTATCAATGCTGTGTGCGATTCATCAACTTGGCAGGGATTATTCCATTTGAAAGCATCCTATCGTAATAATCTTTGAAAGCATTATCTCTGTGTCTTATGGCACTGGTATCCCATGCATCCTGCAGCAGGCGCGTATCTTGTTTATGTATCCCTATAAGAAGGGCCCTTGCAAAGAGAGTGCAGAGGATATATGAAGCTTACGGTGACTTCGTGTGACCACTGACAAACAACGGCAATATTTTTGACAATCGAAGCCTAAGGCACCGGAGTTGTCCGTCTCTCTAATGTTACGGGGTACTGAGCGTTAGGATTGATTATAACTTTAAGAGTGTACGCAACTCCTGCTTCGAAGATTTTGCCGCATGTAAGCTCGACAGTCGTTTTTCGAAAAGGTTTGAGTGAGGGAACCGTGCCGGCTGCAACCTCCACAACCTGATCATCTGCGCTATATACGATTTTAATATCCGCAGGTTCTGACGAGACCTGACCAAAATTCTGGACCTCAACGGCTATATTGAAGCCATCCTCTTTATTTGCAATTTTTGGTGCAAGGGCCGACAGAGCAGGCTCTAAATAGTTCAGCCACGGCAGGCGGGCATAACCATAAAGCAGTTTTCCACTACTGTTTTTCCCCAACAGCCTGGCTGCGAAATTGTCATCGGTGATGCCATTGCCGGTTCCGTCAAAAGTAACAATCAAATCATCACCCGATCGTTCCGTTTTGATCACTTTGCAACCCCTGCCGAAATTCACCTCTTCGGAAGCACCAAATCGTAACGAGTCCATATCAATGTCAGTGTGAGGATTATAACCGTCCTCAGCCGCTATTTTGACTCGGATAGTCTTTGTGTCGGCAGTAATCTGTTCCTTGTCGATTATGGTCAGGAGTCGACCAACAGTCAGAGGAATACAAATATGTTTGGAACTGTGGATGTCGCTGCCTTTATCCTGCCGTTTCAACACGTCGATGACCGCAAAATCCGCCTGCATTGCCCGCCCGTGTTTATCCTGCAATACCTTAATACGCTCGTACTTAAACCAGTCAACAACGGTTCCATCTTCATATTTGGCGATGCTCGGCATGTAGGCTTCGCCGGGCTCGACCTTCCAGTTGATCCCATCCTTCGAACGCAAATAGTAGGCAATGCGTCCACGCCAGTCATTAACGATCATGTGGTACTGTATGGGCGTACGCCAGACGACAGGGTCTTCGAAGTTGCCCGCAACAGGTGGATAAACTCGTTTGTCAGTAACCTGATTGTAGGGAGAGACTCCGGTTTCGCTGAACCATATACCTCCGCCGCGGCACACCATCAGATAAGAGCCGTCCTCGCGTTGGGCAAAGCTGAGATTGGAGAGACCTTCTATAATACGCCTGTCCTGTGGATTGAATTGGAACTTATCACGCTGCCAGGGGCCGTCCACACTGTCAGCGATATAATAACCGTCTATAACATAAATGACATATCTTCCATCCTTAAGCTGGAAGACATCGGGATTATGTCCTTTGCCAATGGTATCCTTGACTTTATACGGACCGGTGGATATGTCGGCAACGGCATGAACCACGATAGAATTGCCCCACTCGGCGTGCCCCCTTGGAGAATCTTCACGCCAGCGACAGACGTAGAGATGGAACTTTCCGTCTGGCCCCAGGATTGCGTTCCCGCCCCAGTACGACCACTCTCTGTCCTCAATGCCATTATCGATGTAACGGGGCTTAACATTATCCGCTCCCCATGTTTCACTGGTTAACTCGCCCTGAACGGGCATGGCTAAGAATCGGTCCATAAACCGGCCGCCATATACCAGTTTGTTCCATTCATCAGGGCGTTCCCGTGCAACGGTTTGGGCATTCGCATCTAATGTAAACAGGCAGGACGTTAGCAATATCCAAATCAAAACATATGATCTCATACTAATCTCCTTTAAATAGCCCCGCATTATGTGTATAGCGGGTTCAACTCATAAGTGCAGCTCACCTTAAGATAATCGTATCGAACTCTGTGCTCTTGTGCAAACCGAAAAATTAAAAGCCGTAATACTTAAGCCATCTGAGGCACTGTCACCATCGTTTTACAAAAAAAAGTGCAAAAATCATAAAAAGTCACTTTCGCTCCTGAATTCAGTTGTTAAGACTTGTTGGCGGTACAGGCCAGAATTCCCGAACTGTACGAATCTACTCATCTGCCATTATCTTGTGGCCCGAGTATGTGGGGTGAACGCCATCCCATATCCAGTGTTCAGTTGGAGCTTTCTCACATGCAGCATCGAAAACCTGTTGAAAGTGAACCAGTGCAGAGTTACTAACAAATGCTGCAAACTACTCAGCAAGGTTCAGTCCTGATAGTAGGCCTGTTGTGAACAACTGCATCAGGAAAAAGATACGGAAAAACCTCGGCTGGATCGGGTAAGTAAAAGAAGGATACAGGGCTGAGGTGCGGAGGGAGAGGAAAAAGCGAGATACCCTCAGCCCTGCGAATGTGCTTTAACTAACAACGAGCATATCAGAAAGCTCCACACAAAGCAACATTGTTCTTGTCAAAAAACATGATACTTGGTGCAGACATGAGGGCACTTCTATTTCAACTCCTTGATGAAGATATCTTTAAACTGCACCAGGCTGGGCGGGCTGTTCCACTGGCCGTTGCGTTTACCGCCGTGGTGCTGTAGAGCGATGGGGCCCCTTTCGGCAATGCCCGGAAGCTGGGCCTTGTCGATAACCTTGATTCCGTTAAGCACAACCGTGACCCGGTCGCCCTGCATGGTAATCTCGAAGCGGTTCCACTGGCCTACGGGCTTGTCGGCCTGGTGGCGTGGAGTCACGGCAGCCCAAACTTCTGGCGGCATCGTTCGGTCCATGCGGTAGCCGTAGAACTCACCCGAACCGATAGGCCAGCACCAGATATTGACCTGGTTTTTGCCGGCCCCGCGCAAGAAAACGCCGCTATCAGAATCGGGCAGGGCCAGCGTCAGTTCTTTTCCCTCAATATCGCGGGCGTGCGTGCCGTCGGGTAGGATGTATGGGATGCGGGGATTGATGTATGGCGTTTCCTTGATGCGCCAGTCCACGCAAAGCACGAAGTCCTTGAAATCATCTGTGTGCCACAGGTTCTTGTCGCCCCGGGCCTCGCTCTGGGCGTCGTAGTCGATGACACCGTCTATGACCTTCCAGTGCCCGTTGTCACCTTCGGGGACTTTCCAGCCGGTGAAGTCCTTGCCGTTGAACAGAGCCCTAAATCCAGGCGGAGGTACGTTATCCTTCTCCGGCTGCGCCGCTACGGCTTGAACGCAAATCGCCATTGTGAGGACCGCTGCTCCCCATGCCATCATTGCCACAATTCGTTTCGCTGCCATTCTCAAACCTCCTTTTCTTTTCAAGCTGAGGTTTCCCATCTAACCTCATAAACAGTACTTCTGCACGTTACGGCCTCTATAATAGCACAATATATGGTTCGATTTCAATGCTTCCTTACCCAAAATTGAAAAATGCAACCAAAGTGCACGTAACAGACACCTATGAATAGCTCAAAGTCAAATACTAAAATCCCTGTTGCCCCAGTTTTTCTTTGAGGCATCCACGTTGTCACGTATCATCCAACGTGCGTAGCCAAGGATCGTACCGTTCATTGAATCTGCCAGTTCGCGCAAGCCGGAAAGTTCGCCTCGTTCATGATCTCCCAGACCAGATTGTCCAGGTCACTGACGGCATCAATCATCCTTCTCACGAGCAGTCGCTGAATCTCAAGTGCCGCGGGATCTGTGGTGAAAAACGAGTTGCCATCCTGCTTGTCAAAGGCATCCGCGAGTTCTGGATTGATATTGTTCGAGGCGTGCCATGCCACCGTCTGCCACTTCTCCGAGGTCCTGAAACCGTTGAACGAACCGAAGAACATGACGGAGAAGTACATGACTCGATTCTGAAGTTGAATGAGCCGGTCATGTAAAGGGCTTTCCCCGAGTCATCCGTGAAGTACCGCGAATTCCCTGGATGCACGCGGAGTACGCCATCGGTGGGTTTCGACGGAGTCGAGGCCAAGTCCGCGCCAGGCATGTTTGCAGCTCCAATACAGGAGAGAATGAGAACGGAGCGAGAAAGGAATTGGCAAGTCTTCATTCGGTTTCCCCTTCAACTAATTAGGAAGTTGCTTT
>JBARRE010000215.1:0-14383 GCA_049644065.1 Sedimentisphaerales bacterium
ATCGGGTCGAGGCCGGCCGACGGCTCGTCAAGGAACAGCACCTTCGGATCCAGGCTGAGGGCCCTTGCGATAGCGGCCCTTTTTCTCATTCCACCGCTTAGCTCGGCGGGCATTTTATAGGCCGAACCCTCAAGTCCGACGGTTTTGAGCTTCATTCGGGCGATCATCTCCATCGCATCCTTAGGCAGGTCGGTGAATTCTTCGAGGGCCAGGCAGAGGTTCTCCATCAGATTCATGGATCCGAAGAGCGCGCCGTTCTGGTAGGCGACACCAATCTTTCTGAGGACGCCGAGCCGGTCGGAGCCCTGGGCGGTGACGATATCGGTGCCGTCGATGAGCACACTGCCGCCCAGCGGTTGCAACAGGCCGATCATGTGTTTGAGCAGGGTGCTCTTGCCGCATCCGGAACCGCCAAGGATGGTGAAGATTTCGCCGGTCAGTATCTCGAAATCAACGTTCCTCAGTACGATGTTGTCGTTGTAGCCGATTATGAGGTCTTTGACTCGAATTATAGGTTTAGCTTCCGGGCTCATTTTTTAGTCAAATGTTTAGGAAGTAATAAAGGACGGCAAAAAAACCGTCGGCCACCACGATGGCAACAATACCACTCACGACGGCGCGGGTGGCGGAATCTCCGACGGCGCTAGGTCCGGTGCCGGTCCGGATACCTTGCAGGCACCCGATACTGGCGATCAATGCTCCAAAAACGAAGGTCTTGGCCAGACCTCCGAACAGATCGGTCATGGTGGCCGCCTGCTGGATCCGATGCAGATAGGTCACCGGCGGAGAGCCAAAAAACGACATCACAACGCCACAACCGATCAGACCGAAAAGATTGTTGAACATGGTCAGCAGCGGGATCACGCAGATGGCGGCGATAAGCCTGGGGACCACGAGGAACCGGACGGGGTCCAGGCCCATGGTGGTTAGGGCATCGATTTCTTCGTTGATCTTCATAGTTCCGATCTCGGCGGCAAAGGCCGAGCCGCTGCGACTGGCCAGAACGAACGCCGTAATCAGGGGACCGAGTTCACGGAACAGGGCTAAGCAGACAAGATCCGTAACGAAGACTTCTGCACCGAACTTCTGCATGGAGACAGCGGATTGAAATGCCAGAATCATCCCAATCAGAAAGCCCAGCAGGGCGGTGATACCAACAGCATTCGCACCGGCCTTTTCGGCGATAAGAAATGTGTCGCGCCAGCGGAGGGTGCGGGGGTGAATCAAGGTAGACAGCAGCTTGACTAAGACCTCGCCGGTAAAGCTGATCTGGGCTTTGACATCCTGGAGCAAACGAGCGGTTTGTTCGCCGAGACTCTCGATGCGTTGAGCAAGCGATGCGCGTTTTGGCGGTAACTCGGCTGCCTTTCCCGGGTCGAAGAGGGTCATGAGCGGCTGAAAGTCAGGGTTCAGGCCGGTTATTTGGATTCGGCGGTTGTTCTGCTTCTGCGTTTGCTTAAGCTTTAACAAAAGGCCGATTCCGGCGCCGTCGCAGTACTCGATTTGGGACGCGTCGACGAGGAGCTCCCGGGGCTTTGTCCCGGCGATAGTCTTGAGGATCTTTCGCCAGAGGGAGCCGGTGGTTTCGACGTCCAGACGGCCTTTTATGACAAGGCACACCCGGTCCTGGTCGAGTTCTTTCCAATCCACGGAGGCCGTGTTACTATTGCTCATAATGTTTGCCAGGTGGAATTTACCATTTTGCAACGTTTAGAAATACTCCTGAACACAACGAGCCCTATGAAAAACTTAGGAAGCACACAATTTTCCTGCCTTACATTATATAATATTATCAGAAAAACTACTAATAGTCACTTTTTTTCTGCTTTACATTATATTATCAAACTATAGATAGGAATGGTTCAAAACAGGGTAACACTTTTCTGAACGCGGCGGACCGCGGTATTGCCCATAACTCCTTCCGCAACAGACTTTTATAAGTATTTCTGGCCGCCGTACTACCTTGAAAAATGTTACCATTGAATATGTCAGATTGAACCATGCCCAGAAATACAAAATTTATCGCCCAACAATTTGGTATGTCGTATTGCCCCGGATTTACCAATTAGCGGCTGAAAAATGAACCGGATTTTTATAGTATAGAGTTGATGGTGACCATTCAAGCCATTAAGATGACGGATTCTAATGAATTTAGAGGCTTGTTAGATCGTGTATGAGCGAAATTCCGGTATATCTATTTGCGTTTTCAATCACCCTATATACGGAGAATGGCTATGTATACAAGAAAGATGATAGTTATTATTTCGATTCTGACGGCAGGTTTTTACGGGTGTGCAACGACGCCGAAGGCCCCAGCCGGGCGGTCTCAAGGCGAGTTTGTGCTCGCGTATAGTGCCTCTTTGATCCTTCCGAAAGAGATTCTTCGGGGGCCCAACTACCAGATTGCCGAACATGTTCCGGTGGAGGAGTATCAATACGTGTTCACGGTCAAGTCGGACTTCGGCACAATCACCGCGCGGGGGCGGGATATGCTTGACCTGCGTTTACGCGAGTTGAAATCGATTGAAGCCGCCAAGAAGTTAAGCAAGAATCCACTTCTTGTCGATGGCATTCTCGCTCCGCTGAAAGACACGGAGAAAGGATTGAAACTCATTATCACCGAGCCACTCGAATCACTCGAGCGTGCCCCCAAAGGCTTTGACCTCATGGTCAATCAGTATATCGATGCGGCAGACCGGCGGGCGGGCTCTCCCGATCGCCGGAAGCTGGCCACCGAACTCGATTGTGATCCTGAGACGGCCAATCCCGTGCTGAAGAAGCTGCTCGACGAAATTACGCTCGAACTGTTTGGTGGAAGCCTTCTTACGCAAGCCGCTATGTCTTTCGTCCCCGGCCTGAGCGTGCCTGCCACGACGGCACAGATGAAGGAAATTATCGCCAATAGCCCGCCGAGCGTAATCAATGATGAAATCGATGGGGAGCTTGAGGCCGCCGGTGTCGAAAAGTCTATCCGATCTCGATTCCACTACTCGACCGCGTTCACGACCATGCAGCGTCTACAACTCATAGACCAATTCAGGGCCCTGGACGGCGTCCAAAATCGGACAGCTCTCATCGAGGGTGCAGCGGAGGCACACACCGAGGCCGAGGCCCTCAGCTCCGTCCGTAAGGGCAAGATGCTGGCTGACATTCGAAAACGAAAGCCAATCCGGCTACTGAAGTTTGTCGGGTTGTTCCCACTGGCGGCACTCAACAATGGAACACATGTCCTGATATGTCCGTACGATTACGTCACAAGCACTCGGGAGGTGGACAACTATGTTGACGTATACCGGGCATCCGATCCGAATGTCACTACGGTGCTCGTAACCGCCGGCCGACTATCACCAGCCGCGCGTAAAACGATTGAGTCAGCCGGCATCAGGATCGTAGAGGAAGGAACACCTGGCTGGTGATTGGGCGGAACATGAGACTCGGCTTTGAGGATTTTCGGGCCTAAGAAGCCCAACCTGGAGTATACGCCATTTCGCATTGCATGTTGCGTATGTCGTGGCGAAATCGTAGTGAATTAGCGATTAGCTGCGACTCCTGAGGTTGCGGATTGCAAAAGTCGATTGCAGTTGTTATCATACGGGCCATTTACAATGGATAATATGAATAAGAATAAGGCTTTTCGCAAATGATAAAAACGCAAGAGATAAATATCAAAACAAAAGGCAACTGCGAAGTCGTTAATATTACCGATCAGGTCGTTGATGCCGTGGCGCGGTCGGATATTCGGGATGGGGCCGTGACGGTTTTTAATATCGGCTCGACGGCGGGAATTACGACGACCGAATATGAGCCGGGACTGGCGAATTACGATTTAAAAGCGGCGTTCGAGAAGATCGCTCCGGAGAACGGCAGGTACGAGCACGAAGAGACGTGGCACGACGATAACGGCCACGCCCACGTGCGGGCCACGCTGCTGGGGCCTTCGCTGAGTGTGCCAATCGTTGCCGGCCGGCTCACACTCGGGACCTGGCAGCAAATCATACTCATCGATTTCGACACCAGGCCTCGAACACGAACTATTATCTGCCAAATCATCGGAGACTGAGCACCATCGAATTTGACGCTATACTATTTGACCTTGACGGGACGCTGCTTAACACGCTGGCCGATATCGCCGGCGCTGCGAACGCCGGTCTGAAGCAGTTAGGTTTTCCGACACATCCTATTGAAAGTTACCGGCGTTTTGTCGGAGACGGCGCTGGCTGCCTGGCCAGGCGTGCTCTGCCCGAGGACCATCAAGATGACGAAACGGTGGATCGATGCAGGCAAGCGATCGCTGCCGAATACGCAAAATGCTGGGCGGACAATACGAAGCTGTATTCCGGCGTTACGGAATTGCTGGACGAACTGCAAGAACGCGGGATTCCGATGGCCGTGCTGTCGAACAAGCCTCATGATGCGACCCGGACTGTAGTCGAGGGATATTTCCCGGACTATCATTTCCAGATCGTTCGCGGCTCTTTGCCTTCGGTTCCCGTGAAGCCCGATCCGGCTGGGGCGCTTCAGATTGCCGAGGAGCTTGACATTCTGCCCGGACGGTTTGTCTATCTCGGCGATACGGACACCGATATGCGCACGGCCGTTGCAGCCGGCATGTTCGCAGCCGGGGCGCTCTGGGGTTTTCGCACTGCCGAGGAACTGATCGCGAACGGAGCAAGAGCACTCTTGGAAACTCCACAGGAAGTCGTAAATCTGTTCGACGGAAAAAAGTAAACTTATCGCCGGCGAAGCGTACCTTGTGAAACGATGAGAGTTGGTATTTCGTGGAAAGGCTGTAGAATGGTTCGACGAGAAATTTTATTATTGATTGTACTTTGCAGTTGTATTGTATCTTTTGCTCAGGAGAATCCGGCAAGTCGGTGGGAAGAGACGATCCGTGAATTCGAGCAGTGGGACAGGAAGAACACGTTCCCTTCGGATGCTGTGTTATTTGTGGGCAGTTCGAGCATTCGGCTGTGGTCGACCCGCGAGTGTTTCGAGGGATTACCCGTGATCAATCGCGGCTTCGGCGGCTCGCAAATCTCGGAGGTCAATTATTTTGCCGGGCGGATCGTGCTGCGTTACGAGCCGAAGGTGATTGTATTTTACGCCGGCGATAACGACGTTGCAGCAGGCAAGAACGCCCGGCGTATATTTGACGACTATAAGAAATTCGTAAAGCTGGTCCACATCAAGCTGCCGGGGACACGGATTATTTATGTGGGTATCAAACCGAGCCGGAGCCGATGGTCTCTCTGGCCTGTGATGAACGAAGCGAACATGATGATTAAGGATTTTTCCGGGAAGGATGGCCGGCTTTTCTACTTCGATTCGGCCACGCCGCTGCTGGACAGCGACGGCAAGCCGAACCCTGCATTCTTCCTCAAAGACCAACTGCACCTCAACGACAAAGGGTACGAAGTCTGGACAAGACTAATCCGGCTGATCATCAATGAAGCAATAGAGGCGGCTGACAAGAAGCAGTAAACTGTGCCTAAGCGGCGGTTGGCAACCTCAATCGCAACTTGAGATGGTTTGACCGAACGAGTACTCGGTATCGAGAATCGGACTGAATAAAGACTCGAAATTTAGCTTGACGTAAGTAGTTCGAAGACATAGTATTCAAAGGGAGTTCTCCATTGCGTATTTAGCAGTTATTTAAGGTACTTGGCCATATGAACTTGATTCGTCGAAAAACAGTTTTTATCACAGCAGTATTACTAACTGTTTGCTTTGCAGGCGGCTGCGGTGAGCGCACCGGCAGGGGGGAGCAGGATTTTGCATCCACGGAAGAATTGGGCGCCACAATCGGATCATTAGTCAGGGTTTTGGCCCCTAAACCGGTTCCCGTCGAAGGATTCGGTCTGGTAGTGGGGCTTGAAAGGGCCGGTTCTGCAGAATGCCCGCCACAGATTAGGGCATATCTTAGACAATATATTCTAAGGCAATTGCCCGCGAACAGCAGGCTGGATATCGATAAATTCATCGACAGTCCCGATACTGCAGTAGTCTCGGTTGAGGGGATAATGCCGGCAATGGCTTCGAAAAACCAGTACTTCGACGTTAGAGTAGCAGCATTGCCGAGCACACAGACAACTTCTCTTGATGGCGGTCGGCTCTTTACGGCCGAACTGAAGATATTGGGAAGTTTCGGCGTAAATACAAGAATTTTGGCTGATGCGGAAGGGCCGGTCTATATAGACAAGATCGACGATTCGGCAATCAATAAAAAGACCGGGTATATCCTGGCCGGCGGAAAGGTTCTTGATGAGTACAAGATTATTCTCTCGCTCCACAAGCCCGATTATGGAATGGCAAACCGGATCCGCAACCGCATAAACGGGCGTTTTGGCGATGCCACAGCAAAGGCGGTTTTATCCGACAGGGTCGAATTGATCGTGCCGCCTAAATATAGAGAGCAGAGACAGAGATTTATTTCAATAGTCGCGGCAATGTTTCTTACGCAGGAACAGGGAATTAATAGCAAAAGAATAAGTGCTTATGTAAAAAGACTTTCTGGTTCCGAAGACAAGTATTCGAGCGAGGTTGCTCTTGAGGCCATCGGCAATGAATGCCTGGACGAGCTCGGTTTTTTGTTGGATTCACCCGACGAGATGATTCGGCTGCACACGGCCAGATGTATGCTCAACCTGGGCAGTGACACCGGCCTGGTGGCTCTCAGGCGGATCGCACAGGAAAAAGAATCACCTTACAGAGTAGAGGCCCTGGAGTCGATTACGATCGGAGCAAAGCGGAACGATGCGGTCTCGATCTCGCGTAAACTATTGCGTGACGATGATTTCCGGATCAGGTTAGCTGCGTACGAGCAATTGCGAAAATTGGACGATGTTGCCATAACGCAGGAATTCATTGGGCGTAATTTCTATCTGGAACGAGTTGCACAAACCGAACTCAAGACAGTGTTTGTCTCTCGCAGCGGGCAGCCGCGTTTTGTGTTGTTCGGTGCGCCAATCTATTGCAACGGCAATATTTTCGTACAGTCAGGCAGCGGTGACGTCATCATCAACGTCCCATCCGACCAGAAATACGTAAACATCATCCGCAAACATCCGAAACGGCCCAGTGTCATAACACAATTGAAAAGCTCCTTCGAAATCGGCGATATTATCAGGACACTCTGTGACGAGCCCATTGAAGAGGGCGCGAAGGGACGCGGTGGCCTGGGCGTCTCCTATGCAGATGCGGCAGTCCTTTTGAAGCAGATGTGTGACAAGGGTGTCGTGGGAGCGGAATTTCATGCCGGGACCATGCCAAAAATCGGCCTAAATATCAAGAAATGACAAACCTTCGGCCGATAACAATATTGCGTAATTGGATTAATAAGTGCAGCTTGAGTTTTTTAGGAATAGTTACCGGACGTTAACACCAGGAATAATAGATGAGACTTGAAAAGGTTATACTAAACGGATTTAAGAGTTTTGCCGACAAGACGGAATTTGTTTTCGATTCCCCTATAACAGCCATTGTTGGCCCCAACGGGTGCGGCAAGAGCAATATTGTCGATGCGGTAAAGTGGGTCCTCGGTGAGCAGAGTGTCAAAAGCCTGCGAAGCGGGCAGATGGCGGATGTAATATTCGGAGGCAGCAGCAGCAGGAAACCTCTCGGGGCGGCCGAAGTCAGCCTGGTTATGTCAAATTCCGACGGGGTCGGAGCGCGACAACTGCCGATCGAAGCTGACGAGGTGCAGGTAACACGAAAGATATATAAAAGCGGGGAGAGCGAGTACCGGATAAACAATAAAATCTGCCGGCTCAAAGATGTCCGCGAACTGTTTATGGACACCGGCGTTAGTGCCAAGGCTTATTCGATCCTCGAACAGGGACAGGTCGAGTATTTGGTAAGTGCATCGAAGACAGACAGAAGATTCATATTCGAAGAAGCCGCCGGTATAAGCAAGTACAAGGCGCATAAAAAAGAAGCACTTCGCAAGCTGGAACGAACCGAACAAAACCTGCTCCGGCTTGCGGATATTTTAGGCGAAGTCGGCAAACGGCTGCGGAGCGTAAAACTCCAGGCGGGCAAGGCGAGAAACTACCTGCAATGTACGCAAAGGCTCAAAGAGCTGCAGGTGAATTACTCGCTGGTCGAATATGCAAAGCATCGAACGCAGATAAACCAGAAGCAGGAGGCTCTCAGTCGGGTGACCGAGCGGTTCGAGACCTTGTTGGCCGAAGTGGCGAAAGAAGACACTTTACTAAGCAGGCTGGGCGAAGAAATAATCGAAACCGAGCACAAACTAAGCAGCACCGGAAACAGCCTTGTCTCCGTTCAGAGCAAAATCGAGCAGAAGCTTCAGCGAATCGATTTTTTGAGGGCGAGGGTTACGGAACTGGAGGAAAGGAAGCAATCGGCGTCGGAAAAAATCGAAAAGCTGCGGGAGCAGATGAGCATCTTCGAGGAAAATTCCGCCAGGTACAAGGCCGAGTCGGCGGGCTGTGAAAAAATGCTCGAAGAGAAAAGCCGGGATGTCGAGGAGGTAGCGGCGGCTATCCAGAAAGTAAACGCCGAATGTACCTCGCTTGAAGCACAGCTTGAAGATGAGAAGTCAGGAATTATCGATATAGTCAGAAGGACCGCTCAGCTTCATAACGAGGTCCAGAGCATTTCGGTCTATCGGAATAATTTATCCAGCCAGAAAGACCGTCTTGCCGGTCGGGCCCAGATCGCCCGCGCCGAACTGGAGGAACTGCTGACTGAAAAAGCACAGCACAGCGCTCGTTTAGGTGATATTGAAAAAGTGCTGAGTGACTTAAATATCAGCCTGGAATCCAAACGTAAAAATTCCGAAGAGATCGAGGAGTCTTTGGCCGGGGACAACAAGCGGCTGGCCCACAGCAAAGAGGCGAGAAGTGCGCTGAACAGCGAGCTGGCGATATTGACGGACATGGAAAAACGTTGTGAGGGTCTTAAGCCGGGCGTCAAAAGCATCCTTCAGAGTCGTTCGGTTGAAAATAACAGGTTCGATTACGTCGAAGGGATGCTGGCGGATATCATAGAGGCCGGCGTTGAGTACGCCAACGCCGTCGAAGCCGTCCTCGAAGGCCAGACCGACTCATTAGTGATAAACAATACGAGCAGAATGCTGGCCGACAGCGAACAAATCCAGGCTCTTGACGGCAGGGTTAATTTCATATGTCTTGATAAAACCGAGCCGTTCGTGGACAGCAACGATTTGTCGAAATACGAATGCGTGAAAGGCAGGCTTGTCGAGTTTGTCAAATTCGACGGCAAGTACGCGCCATTGGCCTGGAAATTGCTCGGTAAGACGCTGATTGTTGATTCTCTGAATGAGGCCGCCGAACTGGCCGACCACGGGGCAAAAGGTTACAAGTGTGTCACTTTGAAGCGCGAATTCGTAAGCACCGATGGGGTGATAAAACTCGGGCCCCTTGGCAAGGCGACAGGCCTGATATCACGTAAAAGCAGGCTGCGTCAACTGCAGGATACTATTGCCAATATCACCTCAGAAATAGAAGCGATTGAAAACCAGACTGAGAAAAACTATCAGACGAAGATTCACCTGGATAAGTTGTGCAAGGAATTGAGGACCGCGGTCTATGAAGCTAATACCGAACAGATGCAGGTAAGCTCCAAGCTCAGCGTTATAGAACAGAATGTAAAGCGTCTCAAAGAAGAAGAGCCCCTGATCGCCGGTGAAATTGACCTGCTGGCCGAGCAGATAGCCCAGTCGGTGCAGAAAGAATATGACTCGAAGCAGAAATTACATGAGCTGGAGGTCGTGAACAACCAGCGAACCGAGCATATAGAACAGCTTCAAACAAGACACTCCGAACAAAAACAGCAGCAGCAGGCGTTGTCGGACAAGCTGACCGATTTGAAGATTGCCCTGGGTCAAATTACCGAACAAAGCAAGGCATTAAAACAGGCAATCTTCAGTCTGGACAGCCAGGTGCAGGAGAACCGGACGGCTGCCGGCGCCGCCGAGAAGGAAACGGCAAACTGCGCCGAGCAATTGACGGACGCTCAGAGGGACATTCTTAACTGCGAAGCGTCGGTTTCGGAACTTTTCGTTGAAAAAGAGAAGAACCAGGAGAGCAGCAGTCTGCTGCAAAAAGAAGTACAAAGGTTGTCCGAAGAAAGGCAGCAAACAGAGGAGCTTATTCGGGTCAAACGGGCCGAGAAAGGCCAGACCGAGCAAAAGACCAATGAGCTTAAGATAGAATTGAGCCAGTTGGAGGTAAGGCAGCAGGACCTGGTCGAGAGGGTCAGGGATGAGTTGCAGATAGAACTGGCCGAGGCCTACAAGGACTACACCGACCAGGAAGTTGATTGGGAGGGAATAAGAGAAGAAATAACCACGCTTCGGGGCAAGATCGAACGGCTCGGCAACGTAAACGTGGACGCTATCGACGAGCAGGAAGCTCTCGAGAATCGGCACGAGTTCCTGAGCACCCAGGTCCAGGACCTTAACAGCAGCAGGGGGCAGCTCCAGCAGCTAATCAACCGCCTGAACAAAAAGAGCAGAGAGAAATTCCAGGAAACGTTCGAGGAAATAAGGGGACATTTTCAGGAAATCTTCCGCAAACTATTCGGCGGAGGCAAAGCAGATGTTATACTCGAGGATGCGGAGGATATTCTCGATGCCGGTATAGAGGTAATAGCTCGCCCGCCCGGCAAAGAGACAAGAAGTATATCGCTGCTGAGCGGCGGCGAAAAATCGATGACGGCGCTGGCGCTGCTGTTTTCGGTATTCAAGACCAAGCCGTCACCTTTCTGTTTCCTCGATGAGGTTGATGCGGCGCTGGATGAAGCGAATAATGAGCGTTTCAATATGCTGGTGCGGGAATTTCAGAAGGACTCTCAATTCGTAATCATCACGCACGCCAAGCGCACAATGAGCATCGCCGATGTGCTGTTCGGCATTACGATGCAGATACGCGGAGTGAGCAAGAAGATAAGCGTCCGATTCGGCGAATACGAAGACGAATCCGCCGCCGTGGCGTGATTCGCAATTCGGGTCTCAACCCTTTAGCCCCCAGGCCTGTCCTGGGGGTAATCCTCATGATTAACTTTATGCCTCGGTCGTTTATAACCCCCACCGCAGGGGTGGGGGCTAATCGGGGCCGTGTCTTTTGACGTATTCGATTCTCTGATTCAGAATCTTTTCGTTGAAGCAAAATCGTTTGTCGAAACCACGCGTCCAAATTCGTCTGACGGGCCTGTCTTTGCAAATCGAAAACATAGCGACGTTTTTGTACCTGCTTACTATTGAATCGATAGATTCCTCAGAAGGACGGGCCACCAAATGAATGTGATTCGTGCAAACTGCCAACGCCTCAATCGTATGACCGATTCTTTCTGCTTCCCGAAGGATCGCCCGGCGAATAATAGCCTTCTGATCCGAATCCAGCGTAACGGTCGTAGACTTTTGCAAGCTTTGGCTTGCTTTCAGGATATTCGGATCACCCGACATGATTTTTCCTTGCCTTACGTAACCTCGCTTGTCACCCGGCAGCCAACTGCCATAAGTTGTCCAGGTCACCATATAACCGGTCATTTCCGCCTCATGCTTTGCTTTTAGCCCCCAGGCCTGTCCTGGGGGTAATCTCATGATTATATTCATGCTTCCGTCGTTTATAACCCCCACCGCAGGGGTGGGGGCTAATCGGGCGTATTTATGAAAAGACGACTTCCATGCTGTCGAAGACCGGACCGTCCTGGCAGCACATTTTGTAGATGGTTTCGCTTGAATCGCTAACTTTGCACTCTACGGCACAGCTTTGGCACAGGCCGATGCCACAGGCCATTCTCCGCTCCATACTGACCTGGCAGTCGATGTTCTTTTTCCGGGCGATTTGTGCCACTCTCGCTAACATTGGCTCGGGCCCGCAGGCACAAATGATAATATCATCAATGGGTAAGTCGGATTTTTCGAGCCATTCTGCGAGGCAATCGGTGACAAGTCCGTGATAGCCCGCGGAACCGTCGTCGGTTGCGATCAGTGATTCTATGCCGTATTTGGCAAACTCCGGCACGGAGAAACCGAGATACTGAGAGATTTCGTCCAGCCGGCCCTCGAAGGGTAGCCCCTCGGCGGTTTTGGCGCCCGCAAGTGAGACAATGTCAATCCCGTCATCGCGTGCAGTCAGGCTCTGCGCCAGATGCTGCAGCGGTGGCGTGCCCATCCCGCCGCTGACCAGAAGGACCGTTTTCTTACCATTCGGGATTTGATAACCACGGCCCAGAGGTCCGATGATGCCGATTCTATCGCCGGCCGATAGTGTTGTCATGCGAACAGTGGCCGGCCCGACTACGCAATAGAGAAGCTCGGCGAACGTCTTATCGCCCTCGGTTGTCACTTCGGCAAAGCTGAAAGGCCGTCGCAGCAGGATCTTCCTACTGGATGAGTCGCGCAGCTCCTGCGGCACGGCTTCCGGCGACGGAAGGGCAGTATTGGAGAGGTCGAATTGGGCGAACTGCCCCGGCTCGAAATTAGCGAAAGCCCTCGCACCATCTTGCGTGAACTGAAGCCTGAGCCGATGGAATCCGGGGCCGATCTGCCTGTTGGAACAGACCTGCGCCTCGAACTTGCCCTTTGCCGATGACGAGCATTCTTCTGACATAAATCGCCACCATCCCTCTTATACCAATTGTGCATAATCGATGCGTCTTTTCAGGTCATTTCGAGCGTAGCGAAGCGGAGTCGAGAAATCTGTTTTTAATAGATTTCTCCACTTCGGGCCACTTTGTGGCCCTCCGGTCGAAATGACAAAGGAGCAAGTCATAATAAAAATTGGTACTATAACTGACCTTCGTAAACCCTAACGCCGTCCACAACTTTGCATACGTGGACGGCATATTTCCCGGCAAAATCGGGGCAGCTTCGCGGATAAGCCGTATCGACCGCGGTTTTCACCGCCTCGACGGATTCGGCGCGAACCAGAGCGCCCGATGCCCCCTTGTCACCGCCTCCCAGCATCCGCTCGCCTAGGACTCCCGACACCGTTCTGACCACGTCGCACATCGTTTCGAGCTCCGGGCCGGATATCTTGTAATCGTCGCGCAAACCGATGCCGTCGGTCCGGAATATCTGCCCGACCGTTTCGATGTCACCGACTTTCCATGCTTCGAGCATTTTGTAGAACCGCTTCTGGGCGCCGAAAATATACTTCAGCCGGACGCACAAATCCGGATATTCTGCCCCGAATTCGCTCATAATCTTTTCGTAGAGCTCATCGTCTTTGATATCCGCAAGGCACGAAATTTCATAGCCGGCCTTCTGCAATATCGAAACGAGTTTTTCGCATTCGTCTCTTCGTATCTTGTAGGTCGATTTTTCCAGGCCGGGGCGGTCCGTGCCCGTATCGAGGACAACGATACGAAAATCGGTTGCTCCGGCTCCTATCGGTACGTAGTCAATCGAGCGGTCCTCGGGATTGTAGTGGGTCGCCATTCCCTCGCGTGCGAAAAGCACCATTGTCTGATCGAGCTTTCCGCATGGTGAGCCGATGTAGTCGTTCTCCACAGTCTGGGCCAGATCGACTATCGTGTTCTTGTCTTCGACTTCGATGCCGTTTGCGTCAAAGAGCGACAGAATCAAATTGTTACAAAGCGACGCCGACCGGCTCATTCCGCCGCCGGGGATGTTCCCGTAGAGAACGCCGTCAATGCCCTGCGAAAGTTCGTAACCTTCGCGTCTGAGGATATAATCGATCCCGTACGGGAAACGGCCCCATGTCTCGGCCACCTCAGCCGACCTCGGCTCGGGAACGTTGCCTAATTCAAACTCGACGACTCCATCATCGGGGAAATTTGCGCTGAAGAGCCTGACCTTTTTCGTGCCGTTCGGCTTATAGGCCAGCCAGATGAACCTGTCGGTTCCGACGCCGAACAGTTCGGTGCCGTTGTAGTCACCATGCTCGACGCCGAGACAGAAACGCGACGATGTCCTTCTTACTTTGCCGCCTTTGATGTCGATACCATTGTCTTTCGCGGACTTTAAGATTATATTTAACGCTGCTTGTCCTTCTTTAGTCAGTTCCATTCCACAACTCTCGAAAAGTCGCTATTATTTTAACAGGCCGATCGGGCTGAACAGGAAGTACAGGACCAGCGTAATAATCACTACAACGATACCGACCATGAAAGCTCCCTTAGAGGATTTAAGGTCAAGTGAGGTTTTCTGCTCGAATACGATCGGCTTATCCATAGGCTTGAGTATCGTAATGATGGTCATTACAACAATATTAATTCCGAAGCAGATCGCCATACGGTTGAGGAACTGAATTTCCGGGCCGATATTGTATCGCCCAAGCAGATACATTCCGCCGTAGCAAATGATATTCGTAACAAGCCCGGCGACACCTGCCATTGGCGGGGCTGTTTTCACTATCAGGCCGAACGCGAA
>JBARRE010000216.1:0-3241 GCA_049644065.1 Sedimentisphaerales bacterium
GCTATCGGCTGCGAGTTGCTCCGGCGCAGGGTGATTTCGCATTGCGTGTGACACCTTCGAGTATCAGCATGCGTGCCGGCGGAACCGTTCCGATCTGGGTGCACGCGTTGAGAAAAGATGGTTTTGACGGCGAAATCGATGTGGCGTTGAAAGATGCGCCGGCAGGCTTCGAACTTTGCGGTGGGCGAATACCCGCCGGACGCAATCGTGTACGTGTCACTTTGACAGTGCCTGCTAAGGCGCCCGCTGAACCGGTTGCTATTCAATTGGAAGGCCGCGCCCGGATCGGCGGGCAGACTATCAGACGGCCTGCCGTTGCCGCAGATGATGTCATGCAGGCGTTCCTGTACCGGCACCTGGTCCCGGCACAGGAGTTCCTGGTCTTCATTCAAAAAGCAAGATGGGGGATACCGCCGGTTAAGCTGGCCGGCAATAGTCCGGTCCGGATTCCCGCGGGCGGTTCGGCCCAGGTCCGAATCAAGACCGCCGGACGCGCTAACTTTAAAGGAGTTCAACTGCAACTCAACGAACCGCCTGAGGGATTGTCCATGCACGATGTGACCGTTGTGCCCAATGGTCTTTCGTTCCAACTGAAAGCCGACAAGGATGCCATGCAAAGTGGTTTTGCCGACAACCTGATTGTTGAGGCTTTTAGGGAGTCTGTGGTTAAACAGAAAGACGGCAAACCAAAAGGTCAGAAACGCCGTAATTCGATGGGTGTCTTTCCGGCGATTCCGATTGAAATCGTACAGCGATAAGCATCAAATATGACTAAGACACAAAGCAATGGCAATCATATAGAGTTATACACTTCGACATTGAAGGTAACAGCTCTAATACTAACTGTTTTCGGATTCTTTGCATTCGGCGCTACACAGCCGGCTTGGGCCGGAGCGAGCCGGATAGTTCATGCAGACAACTTTCGCAGGCCGGCTAATGATGATGAGCTGAAATACTGGCTGAAGAATATGGTCTGGTACCACCGATTTACGAATGCCGAGATAACCGCCGCGACAGGATTGACAAACGAAGAAATCTTCACGGCGATGAAAAAGTTTGACATTCGGCCGAACAATCGGACAGAAACAAATGAGAACTTACCTCCGATTATGCTGCCGTACCCGGGAGGGCGGCATCCGCGGATAGGTTTTCTGGAAGGAGCGATCGATCCGCAGCGGGAAACAAAATTCAGTGTTTTCACACCCTGGGACCGTGACAGCTATGTCGTGGTCGATGTGCCCGAAGCCATCTGGTCGAACTTAGGCCTGACTTATCTGGCTCATACACACATTGACACGATCTGGACCGGGAAGGGCATCATTCTGCCGAAACTTGAGTGGGAACGGCAAACCGGCGGGACGCTGGAGATCGAGCGGATACTTCCGAACAAAATCACATTCGGCGTGAAGGTCAGCTCGACGAAGAAAGCCGTGCTAATGGAGATGTGGCTCAGGAACGGCACGAAAAAGCGTCTGACAGATTTGCGGATACAAAACTGTGTAATGACGAAGATGGCGGCCGGCTTCGAGCAGCAAACCAGTGATAATAAGGTCTTCGCTAATCCATACGCGGCCTGCCGATCCGGCGACGGCAAACGATGGATTATCACTGCCTGGGAAAACTGCCACAATCCGTGGGGCAATGAGAAGTGTCCGTGCTTTCATTCGGATCCGAAGTTCCCTGATTTAGAGCCGGCTCAAACTCACCGGCTGCGCGGGTGGCTTTCGTTTTATGAGGGCACGGATATAGAGAAAGAGTTCGAGAGGATCGAAGCAACCGGTTGGCGGAAGCGGCCGGAAAATTTGTAAATCATGTAACATTGGAAAAGAAGGAGACTCAATCATGGGTAAAGAAAGTCTGGCAGTTTTAGCGGCAATCGTTTTGTTATTTCTCGCTCCGGAATTTAGCCAGTCGGCACAGCAGAAAATCGAAACACTGGAGATTGGTCAACAAGCACCTGACTTCAATCTTCCCGGCATGGACGGACGCAATTACAGGTTAGCGGATTTTGCTGATGCGAAGATTCTCGTGGTCGTTTTTACCTGTAACCACTGTCCCACCGCACAGGCGTACGAGGACAGGATCAAGAAACTGACCTCTGATTACAAAAACAAAGGTGTTGCCGTGGTCGCCATTTCGCCGAATGACCCGGAAGCGGTGCGTCTCGATGAACTTGGCTATTCGGATATGGGTGATACATTTGAAGAAATGAAAATTCGCGTCAAGGATAAAAGCTACAACTTTCCATATTTTTATGATGGAAAGACGCAGGCTGTCACCCTGGCTTTTGGGGCGGTTGCGACGCCGCACTTGTTCATTTTTGACAACCAGCGGAAGCTGCGCTACGTTGGGCGATTCGACGATTCGGAAAAACCCAAACAGGTTAAATCCAACGATGCGATTAATGCAATCGAGGCGATATTAGCCGGTAGAAAAGTGCCTGTTGAGAAGACGATGGCATTTGGATGTTCGATTAAGTGGGCCAACAAACGAGAGTCGGCGAAAGCCGCGTTGGTATCCTGGGCGAGGGAAGAAGTCACCCTGACGACGATAAATGCAAAAGATGTTGGCGAGCTTGTAAAAAACAATACGTCAAAACTAAGGCTGATCAATGTCTGGGCGACCTGGAGCGAGCCGAGCGTTGAGCAAATAGAGCAGTTCGTTATTACGAACCGGATGTATCGCCGGCGGGATTTCGAGTTGATTACCATAAGTGCTGACTCGCCCGCGAAAGAGGAGCAGGTCTTATCTGCTTTGAAAAAACAGCAGGCATCCTGTAAAAATTATTTATTTGCCCAGGGTGACATTTACCAGCTCATGGAAGCAGTTGACAAGGATCTGCTTGGCGGTGTCCCCTGTACACTTTTAATAGAGCCGGGCGGTAAAGTCATCTATCGCAGGCTGGGATTGATAGGGCCGCTCGAACTTAAAAAAACTATCGTTGAATACGTCGGGCGCTATTACAAATAGAGCGTCTGTCATTTCCGAAAATTATGCTTTAATTGGATTTTGCTATTTTTGCTTCTCAAGTATACCCATTCCGCTGCGGTCCGGGTACGGCGGCCGCTTGGCAGGCACATAGGGAATTCTCTCAAGCTCATCAAGCATGTGTTTTATGGCTGCATCGAGCTGCGGATCGCCCCCGTCGACCATTAACGCCGGATCGTCGATAACTTCTATGTCCGGGTCCACACCGTGCCCTTCCATGGTGAGCGTGCCGTCGGTTTCATAGAAGGTGATA
>JBARRE010000217.1:0-5756 GCA_049644065.1 Sedimentisphaerales bacterium
ACAGAGGGCACAATCCGCTCTACGTTGCTCTTGAAGGGCGCGTTTCGCAGGCCGGACGGCAGGCGTGTTTTTGGTTTTCAAATGCGGGCTTCTGTTTTTGCCGGCCTGTCGAAAGTCTATCTCGAACAGCAGATTCTAATCGACTCGCAGGAAGGCGTGATGCAGAATATCTGTGATTTGACCCTTGAGGTGATTCCGCTTGGAAAGATCCGCTCGGCGGCCATCGGCGGAGGGCCCGGGTGGAGCGGCAAGCCGGCTTCGCCACTGCGGCTGTTCCAGGTCGATGACGAAAACTACCGGTTCGAAGGGGCAGAGGCAAAAGGTTCAAAAGCTCCGGGATGGGGACAGATAGAAGATGAAAAAGGGACCATAGCGATTGCCCTGAGGGACTTCTGGCAGCAATGGCCTAAAAGCATTGGGATTGATACGGAGAAATTGGAAATCGGTTTGTTCCCCGAATTTGAAAAAAGCATTTTTGACCATATGAAACCATGGTACAAGTATCAGTATTTGTTCGAGGACAATTACTATCGGCTGAGAACCGGTCAGGCGCCTCGCTGGCAAATCTGGCTGGATTTTTCGGGAGATGGCGCGTCTCTGGCAAAATCCGCCAACGCTCCTCTGGTTCCATCGGCCGAATCAGCTCAGGCATTTGCAAGCGGAGTATGGGGTTATGTCGCCCCGGCAGGTAGTCCGGGTATGGCCGAATACGACAATTGGGCGGAAAATCTTTTCGACAACGGTTATTGTCACTCAATTAAAGCGCAGCGAGACTACGGACAAATGAACTGGGGAGACTGGTTCGGCGAGCGCGGCTGTAACTGGGGCAATCACGAATACGATACAGCCAAACATATTTTGATACAATTCGCACGGACCGGCGATCCTAAGTACTTCTACGTGGGCGATACGGCGGCCCGCCATACCAGCGAGGTCGATGTAATTCAATTTGTTAACGACGATCTCAAACAACACATTATATCCGATGTAGGCAGGCGTTCTGAATATCCGATACGTCCCGGGATGGTGCATCAGCACTGCGTCGGCCATGTCAGCGGTTTTTACAGCGTCGAGCGCATCCGCGAACTTTATGTTTCACTGCGGATTGGAAGCGGAAAGAGACCCTACCTTTGCCTGGATCCTTATAACCTCGGACATATCTATACCCAGGGCATGGTTTACAATTACTTTCTGACAGGCGACCCGTGGATGAAAGAGACGGTCGAAAAGATCGGCGACAACCTCGCCAGCCTGGTCGAGCAGCGCAAGTTCAACTTCGCAACCGGATCTCACGTCGGGCGGGTAAACGGCTGGACAATGCTGGCGATTGCCGGCGCCTATGAGCTTGACTTCGATGAACGCTATCGCAAGGCGATGAAATTGCTGGCAGATGATGCTCTCTCAGCCCAGGATCCACATTGTGGCGGCTGGCTTTGGAAGCTGCCGGCGGGGCATTGCGACTGCGAAACCAAACACGTGGGCGAAGCCGGATTCATCAGTTCGGTCAGAGTCAACGGATTGAGCCGGTATTACCAGCTCTCAGGAGACCAAAGCATTCCGGAAGTGGTCAGAAGGGCTGTCACGTATATTAACAATGATACTTGGCTGGAACAGTACAGCGACTGGCGCTACACATCCTGCCCGGCAACAAATCCTGTCGGCCGGACCGGCGTAACAATTGCCGCGCTGGTCAATAGTGTCAGGATCAATGGAGAACCGGAACACCTGAGAATCCTGCGAAAAGCATGGGATGCAAAGTTTGAGCGTCTCCTGACGGCGCCAACCTCGCGGCCGGGCCTGGGCAAGACTTACTCAACTATCATGTATGGAAGCCCGGAGGCAATGAATCTTTTCGTGAACGGTTTGGAACAGGCGAATTGACGCAGTTCGAGGATTCATTTATATTACTCAAACTGATCGATTCTCACTGTCATCCCTGCGAAAGTCCGTCGATCCGGCGCCGGACGGACAGGGATCCAGGAACGTAACGGATTTAGTGGATTCCCGCTTTCGCGGGAATGACAAAATGCGTTATGTTATTACCATTGAATGATTTGCTGTGGCATTCGACTTAAAAACGGTCAGTTTGAGTATATTAACAGATCGAATGTGAGACGATTTATTATGGCTGAACAGAGATTACAAAAAGTCCTCGCGGCGGCGGGTATCGATTCGCGCAGAAAGTGCGAAGAGCTAATACTCAGCGGAGAAGTCAGGGTGAACCGCAAAGTTGTGGACGAGCTGCCGGCCTTCGTTGACCCGGAAAAAGATATTATCACTGTGTACGGAAAAAAAATTCGTGCCGCACAGAAGGTCTATTTCCTTTTGAACAAGCCCAGGGGCGTAATCTGCACCAACAGCGATCCTCGGGGCAGAAAAAAGGCGATTGACCTTGTCCACACCAGTGAGCGTATCTTTTGTGTCGGCAGACTCGATGCCGATACAACGGGACTGATTATTCTGACCAACGACAGCGAGCTGACGAACAGGCTGACGCATCCCAGATACGGAATTGCAAAGACCTACGTCGTCAGGATTAATGGTGAGATTTCCGGAGAACAAGTTGTAAAGTTAAAAAAAGGAGTCTGGCTGGCGGAGGGCAAAACCGGCAGGGCGTCGGTGAAAATATTAAAACGCAGGCATAACGAATCTTCAATTGAAATTACCATCAAACAAGGCCTGAACCGCCAGGTTCGCAGGATGTTGGCAAACGTCGGCTTGCCTGTTAAATCGCTGACGAGAACGCGCCTCGGCAAGCTCACCGTCCGAGGCCTCGGCGTTGGAAAATTCAGAACACTAACCAGGGTCGAAGTCGCACACCTGAAAAAGATTACCACCGGCTAAACTGTTTTTTCAGAGAAAAACGCGCTTGCAGAAACTAACCAATGCCTGACAAACACAGAAAAAAGGGCAAGAAATCCTCATCGCGTACTAAACAAGGCGTCCTGCGGCGTAAAGGCAAAAGTCACTTGCCGGCGAAGAAAAGGACCGCCGCTTCTTCCAAAAATAAAGACAAGCAAAAGGGCGGGGGAAAAGTGACGCCGCCTTTAGTGACCGGCCGGCGTCTCTGGCTGTTTCGCATTATTGCAGTTACCGTCATACCGGCTCTTCTGTTCTTGTTGCTGGAGATTTCTCTGCGCCTCGTCGGTTACGGTTTTCCCACAACCATAACTATCAAAGACAAAATTAATGACGAGCTTTGTTACTATAACAACACTAAGTTTGCCTGGCGGTTCTTTCACCCGAACATCGCCCGGACAACCGATCCGTTTGTTTTTCCTGTTAAGAAATCAGAAGATACCTATCGTATCTTTGTAATGGGAGCTTCCGCCGCGGCGGGTACGCCGGATGGAGCGTTTTGTTTCGGACGAATGCTGCAGGTTATGCTGAGCCGGCAGTATCCGAAAGCAAATTTCGAAGTTATTACCGCCGCGATGCCGGCTATTAATTCTCATGTGGTTCTTGAAATTGCTGACGATTGCACACGATATCAAGGCGATCTATTTATTGTATATCTCGGCAACAACGAAGTGGTCGGTCCCTACGGGGCAGGAACCGTCTTTTCGACGATAAGCTCCAGCCTGTCTGCCATCCGCCTGGGGATTGCCCTTAAAGCTACAAAGCTGGGCCAGCTCATGACGAATCTGCTGGGCTTGGCAGGCACCGGCAATGCCCCGAAGATTTGGCGCGGCCTGGAAATGTTTCTCGATAAGCAGGTCAGGGCGGGGGATACCAGCCTAAAAATCGTTTACCAGCATTTCCAGAGGAACCTGCAGGATATTCGCAGCCTTGCCTGCAGAAACGATGTAAATATAATTTTTTGCACGGTGCCCTGCAATCTGAAGGACAGTCCTCCGTTTGCGTCCCTTCACAGGCCGAACCTGACAGATGCTGAAAAGGAAAGCTGGGACGAGAATTATCAGCGGGGAATTACGTATGAGACGGACGGAAATTATGCCGAGGCAGTTGAGGTGTATCTTCAAGCCGCCTCGATTGATGATCGCTACGCGGACCTGCAGTTTCGTCTTGGCCGATGTTGCTGGGCGATGGGCGAGTATGAGAAAGCCCGGGCCGGATATATCCTGGCGCGTGAATTGGACACGCTGAGGTTTCGTGCCGACACGCGGATAAACGAGATTGTGCATGACACGGCCGGCAATAAGACTGCCGATGGCGTTTACCTGGTGGAGACTGTTAAGGTTTTCGAAGAGAACAGTCCACGCGAGACTCCGGGCGAGGAACTGTTTTATGAGCACGTCCACATGAATTTCAAAGGCAATTATCTTCTGGCCGGAGCGATTTTCGAGCAGGTTGAAAAGATACTTCCCGAGCGGATAAAAAGTTACAGTGCCGATGATCGTTCTTTCCCGACCGAGGCGGAATGTGCTCGGGATTTGGCGTACACGGATTGGGACCGGTACAACATCGCCGAGAAGGTCCTCAATGACTATATAAAGCAGGCACCTTTCACTAACCAGCTCTACCACAATCAGCGGGTCAGGCGAATGGAGCAGGAACTCGATGCTTATAGGGCCGATATATCTCCGGAGGTTATTAATGAAGTTGAAACTCAGTATCGCCGGGCGATTGAGCAAACGCCATTGGACTGGTGGCTGCATTGGAAATACGGCCAATTGCTTGAAGAATTGGGAAAAGCAAACGCTGCCGCCGGTCAGTATCGTTTGGTTCTGAATTCTATGCCGCATCATTATGAAGTTCTCGCCGTATTAGGTTTATTATGTGGCAAAGGAGGAGACCTTGATGCGGCTATCGCTAATAATTTGGAATCAGTAAGAATCTATCCCACCTTTGCCGAATCGCATTTCAATTTAGGATTTGCATATCACCTTAAGAAAAACTATGACAAAGCTGTTGAACATTATTCCAAAGTGGTTAAATTGGTCCCGGGCAGGGCCGAGGCACACAATAATCTGGGATTAGTGCTGTTCCAGCAGGGCAAGGTCGATAAGGCACTGAAAGTATATCGAAACGGCCTGAAATTCGTGCCGGACAACCTGGATCTGCATTACAATCTGGGAATCGTACTGGCCGAGCAAGGGCAAACAGATGTGGCCCTGAAAGAAATCCGCACTGCATTAAAGATAGATCCTAATTCGGTCAAAGCACATAAAGTATTGAATACTATTTTGAGAAACGCCACCGAATAAAATCGAGCAATTCCAGACCACAGATGTAAATAAAATATCCAGTAACACAGCCGAATTTTCTCTCGTTTTTCTCTTTTTACCTTTTTACTTTTACCTTTCTCTGAAATTGGCTCCATTCGACTTCGCTCAGGACAAGCTTGTTTTTTCAAATTCGTTTTCGCAGTACCCAGTACGCTGAACTCAGAACGAATAAAATTGGCTTTGTTTTTTCAACCCCCCAGAGCAGGTCTGGAGGCTAATCGAGATTGGCTTTGAATTGGGTTTGTTTTTCATCGTCCAAAAACAATAAAATACCCATAAGTCTCTTTTTTCATTGAGTTTACACTAATTTATCCATTTTAACATTGGCTTTGTTTTTTCAAATCGCTTGTTAGCCACGAAAAGGCACAAAAGGCACAGAAAAATAAGAAATCATAATTATAAATAAAAGAGTATTCTATCATTAATCAATAGCCAATAATCAATAATCAATTAGTTTGGTATTATACTAAATTATTTCTAAAATCAAGGAAATTCTCAAAAAATCTCCATGAGACGGCACTGACTGCAAGATTCTCAAAAGGAAAGGTGAATTAACCGCAGATTAAC
>JBARRE010000218.1:0-2810 GCA_049644065.1 Sedimentisphaerales bacterium
GCCCGGCCAAATTCGCTGTCAAAAACACCGGAAAGTTCATTAGCACTTTCAGCGAAATAATGGCTGCCATCACTTTTATAAGCCAATTGAGTCATCAAATCTTCGTTATAACCCAGTCCCAGGCCGATAGTCGTTACTGAGATACCATCCTTAATCAAAGAAGCTCCGAGCCGACCTAATTCTGTTGGAGTTTGCGGGCCGACATTTGCCAGGCCGTCCGACAATAAAACCAGCCGATTAACTCGATTGTCGGAAACGAACTTCCCCAGCTCTTTTGCCCCTTTGCTGACGCCGTCGTACAAAGCCGTACTTCCGCCGGCGCTGATGTCTCTTATCCTGCGGAATATCATTTCCTTGTCCGCAACTTTAGTAGCCGGCACCAAAACATTTACCCTTGAATCATAAGTAACGACAGAAATAATGTCGTTGCAATTGAGACGGTCGATAGCCATGATCGCTGCATCCTTTGCTTTGGCAATTTTATCGCCGCTCATCGAGCCGGATTTGTCGATTACAATTGCGATGTTGACTGGCGCACGATCCTGCCTGGTTGGCAATGTAAAACCTGTCAGCCCTATGCGAAGATACGCGACCTGCTTTTTGTGAGCTAACATGACAGGCTGCCCCATCGCTGCATCGAGCCTTAACTGACTGACAGGCGAAATGTCGGCGAAAACCAGATTTGCCTGCAGTACCAAAAGACTGAACAGAATTGTTTGCATTAACTTTTTCATTTTAAGATCCTTTCAAAAAGTTTTGTAAGATGGACAGGTTTCCGCCTTAAGGCGTCCTGTGGACTGCCCATGCGGTTTATGTTTTTCCCTTACCGGCGCCAGAAATAATGCCACTTATACTCCAGTTCGATTTCTTTGCCGGGCTTGAGCTCGCATTCCCATGTCACACGGCCTACGGCGTTGAAATGGTACCACCAGTATGGCCAATTGTACCAGCCCCACCAGAATGGCAAGCTGTTCGGATCCATCCATCCGCCCTCGTGCCTGCCCAGGTGCTTGATTGAACCTTTGTGGCTGGCGCTGTCGATATTGCCGAGCACGGACCGGCGGATTTCCAGACTGACCGTATCAGAGCGGCGGTTTGTAAGATGGATGGTCCCGGTCAGATTACTCCGGGCGTAAGTATTGTTATCCCATTTGGCTGCATCGGGTATGCGGTCGGTTTCATTGTCGAGCTTCTCGACGGCAATATCCACGGCAGTTGTTAGCTCAAGATCGCTCGATGCGCCGACTGCGGTATAGGTCATCATGCCCTGCGCGATGATGCGGCCCTGACGAAGGATTAGTGCCGGTGCGGTCGTCAGCGGGCATTTGGCGTTATTGGCAAGGCGTATCTTGTGCATTACCTTCGGCGAATAGTAAAGCTGCGCCAGTTGGGTCTGCTGCTGGCTGTTAAGATTGTGACGAACCTCCGGCGGCGGACCGAATGGAAGGTCAAGTACGAAAACGTCCCGATACTTCAGCTCGTATTCGGCTACCGGTACGACCATCCGCTGACCTTTTTTAAGGGTAACATGTTCGAGCGTAAAAATGTACAGGTCCTCGTTCTTGCCGGAGGCGGCAACGTCGGGACCGAGGTCGAGCGTGTCACCGTCATTGCCGGCCGGGGCCTCGTTGCGGCGTACGGGCATCGCGGCCTGCTGGGTCATAATCATATTGGAAAAGGCATAGGCGGCCTGACTGTCGGGACGGAAATGTCTTGAGAGCTGAGCCACGGTCTGCTGCAGCGATATCGGGTCCGGCGTGTTCTCGAATGCGAACTTCGGCACGCCGATCACGAGGTGGGCTTTGACGTCCTCGACGTCCGCCAGCTCGTTGATAATCGTTGCCTGAAGTTTGACGATGGCGTTGCCCTTGCCGTCGATGTCGATTCGATAGTTGGGTATCCAGCGGACGCCCCGCTGGACATAGACCATGCCGACGTCTACATCCCGTTCGGGCTTGCGTCTGCCCCAGTCGAGTTTGAGCGTCATCATATCCCGGAACTGCTCGCCGGCCAGTTGCAGTTTGGGCTCATCGAGAAAAGTCACTTCTTGAATCCGGCTGATAGGAACCGCTTTGACGCCGCCTTCGAATTTCAGCAGAACGATGCTTCCCCGCTCCGGCAGCTTTTCCGGACTTCCCGGAGGCTCGGCACTGCTGAGCTCTTCGGTGCTTCGAGTCGGAATTCCGAGAATGGTAGTCTCGTAAGCGGCCAGTCCCGCCTCGATAATGCGAACCCTGGCACCAACGTTTCCCTCGATTAGTTCGGGGATGGTTAGGGCGGTTCTTTTAACCGGGACGACGCGTTTATGAGAGACGACACCGGTGAGTTTGGCATTTGCATCCGCCGAATAGGCCCAGAATGTACCGACTATCGGCCTGGGCAGATAATCGATAGTGACATTGCCGTTGGTGCCGGCCGGCATTTTGCCCTCGTGCAGAACGAAGGCGTGACCGTCCTTGAAGATGGTAATTTCTTTGACAGGCATGTTTGCGATGGCCCCGTCGGGGACATTTGCCGCTGCATCGGTCTGAATGAAAAACATCATACAGATTCCGAGAAGAGATACAAACAGGGGCAGCCATTTTTGATTCTTGCTTACTGACTTCATTTTGTTTCCTCCTTATAAAAAGGTCTTAAAATGTGTTCTCGAACTATATAAATTATACGATAGTTCCGGTTGAGAGATGGGTAAAATGGACGTAAAATAGCAGCGATGCTTTTTTACAAAACATTTACAAAACATCGGCGTCGATATAGCCTATAATATACATAGGAGCAAATGTGACTATGGAAGAAAAAGAATCCATATT
>JBARRE010000219.1:0-36654 GCA_049644065.1 Sedimentisphaerales bacterium
CAGAATCATTGAGGATAAAACTCTACTGGATGAGTTCCAGATAATAGTCTTTCCCGGCGGATTCAGCTACGGCGATGATGTGGCTGCCGGCAAGATCCTTGCAAACCAGATTGTGCATCATCTTTACGAGCCGGTCCGAAAATTCATCGAGGACGGAAAACTCGTGCTCGGAATCTGCAACGGCTTCCAGGTGCTGGTTAAGACGGGAATACTGCCGGGCGACAATTCGGCCAAACAGCAGGCGAACGTCACCATCACAAATAACGATAGCGGAAAATTCGAGGACAGGTGGGTTTATCTTGCCTCCCAGGGCGATAGGTGCGTTTTCATCGAGCCCGGCCGACAAATCTATCTGCCAATCGCGCACGGCGAAGGCAAAGTTGTCACCAAAGACGAAGCGACGCTGGAGCAGTTGAAGTCTACCGGACACGTCGCGTTCAAATATGTAGATGAAAACGGCGGAGAAGGTGAGTATCCTATTAATCCGAACGGGTCGGTGGATTCAATAGCCGCCCTGACGGATACCACAGGCAGGGTACTCGGACTGATGCCGCACCCGGAACGGTTCGTAAGACCGACTCAGCATCCGCGCTGGAGCCGGTTAAAAGATGTGGATGGCGATGGGATGACAATATTCAATAACGCAGTCAAGTACATACGGAACAACATCAGATAGCCGGCCAGGGAAACAGATTGCAAGTACTATTGGGGATTAGCAGTTACCGGCGAGTTTGTGTCACGGATAACGGCTAAGGCGGCGGATCTGTCATCGGCAAAAACAAAAATCTCGCTAAGACCCGCTACTACAAAAATACACTTGGTTACGGTGCTGATATTGCAGAGAATAAGTTTACGCCCGACATCCTCCAGCATGCCCCGTAGTATTAAGAGATTGCTGATGTTCCAGGAGTTTATAATCTCGACGCCGGAAAAGTCGATAATCACGTCGTATTGGCATTTATCGCTGATGATTTCGTTGAGATTTTTCAGTTCGTCCGCTCTTTCCGATCTATCGGAAGGCAACGTAAGGAGAATGATATTTTCAGATAGATGTCGAATTCCCATTTCAGCTTCTTTCCATTTATCTATTATCTTTCTGTATGTTTGAAGGTTGTATCGGAATATGTTTTAGAGGTGTTAAATAAAAAATTGATGTATCGAACAGATTTTGCATAGTCGCCGACTATGCAGAATCTTATCGGCCTTAAACAAAGCTATCCTTTATTATCTTTCCGGATAGATTCGTACCTGAGTGCGTTCGGCCGCCATAGCTACGGCCTGTCGTATATCCATGTAACGCAACACGTTGAGAAATACAGGCCCGTCACGGTGCGAGCTGGGCAGATGCCACAAATCGAGTCCGGCAATGTCAGGCTCGAACAGCAATGCGTAGAGTATGATGCCTGCCGTCAATCGCTGTCCTTTAAGGACGACCGGCATGTTATTTAGCATTTCCATTTGACGCAGGGTTTGTATCGCCCGCCGGACGTCCCAGACTCTCATGCCATCGAGAGTCTGGCCGAGTAGCATGAACCTCCGGCGAATCTGTGTTTGCTTTCGCTCATCCGGATTCCATGCCGTTAAACCGATGCCGCGAGGAGCTGCGTAGGCCAGTACCGAGTTGTTGTCCTTAAGTGTCTCACGGATGTGGTTGAAGGCGTCTTTGTTAGGATCGGGCAATGTCTCGTCTTTAAGTTCGTCGGAAAAACCAATGCGCATCGCAGCCAGCCACTGTGTCCATTCCTGCTCGTCCGGCACGTTCAGCACGACTTGGCCGGGTCGTTCACTTCCGGAGCGATGAGCTAAATATAAACGCAGTCGGACATGCGGTTGACTCGTGAAGTCGAAGGCGCTCAAACGAATGCCGTGCCGTTCAGCGGAGAATACCTGCCTGATATTTAGCGGGCCTGCCTGCTCTTGCGTCGGCCAGCCGCCGAATGATTTTTCCCGGAGCGATTTGAGCAAGGCCAGACGCTGCTGGGCCGATTGCGGCGACAATGGTTGTTGGTTCTTTGGAACGAACGATTCGTGTATCTTTGTGTTAATCTCGTCGGCAGGCAGCTCTTCGAAGACCTTTAGCTGCTCCGGCTCGAAAAACGGGACGGCAGGCTTATTAATCAGGGCGCTGTCGTCCTTGAGAAAACGATTGAACCACACGAAAGCGTGAATGCGCAGCTCCTGCGTATCCTTGTGCGGGCCTTCGGTAATATTCAGGCCGAGGTTCTTCTCGGCGCCGTAAAGACGGTAGATATTCCGGACCTTTTCATGCAGGCGGACGACCCCATCCAGCGGGAAGATCGTGTCCTTGTCGCTGTTCGATATCAGCAGCGGCCGGGGCGCAACCAGCGCCGCCACGAGCGGATAATCCCAGCCGAAAGTGTTGACCAGATACATGCAGTCGCAATGGCCTTCGACACAGCCGTCAACGACGTGATTTTGAAGGTCGGTGATTCCGGCAACCGGGACGGCGGCTTTGATGCGGTCGTCGAGCGCCGATATCCACCAGCTATTAATGCCTCCGCCCGAGCGCCCGGTGACGCCGAACCGATTGGCGTCCACTTCTTTGCGCGTCTGAAGATAGTCCAGGGCGCGGATGCAGTTCCACGCCTCAACTCCTGCGGGCGTGTAGCCCCGGCTGTTCCACCACCACATTTTGTACCGGTATGTGCCGTGATGAATCCCTTCGATTTCACCTAATTGCAGAGAATCGATGACCAGACAGACATATCCGTGCCGTGCGAACCATGCCGCGTGGTGATGATAAGCCGTTTTGTTGCCGAAACTGACGCCGTCCTTTTTGACGAGTGCGTGGCCGCATACATAAAGAATCGCCGGGACGGGTTTTTCGATGCCTTTGGGAATATAGAGGTTCCCCGTGACATAAAGGCCCGGTCTCGATTGATAGTGAATATTTTCGACGGTGAACTGCTCGTGTTCGACTTTGCCGGTGACGACCGGTTTGAGGTCTGTCTTTTCGGGAAGGGGCTTTAGTCCGAGCATCTCGAACAGTTGCTCTCGATAGAGCTTTCGCTTTACCTGCCAGTCATCGAGTGATTTGATGTCGGTCAGACATCGGTCGCGGAGCTTCGCCGTCTCTGCCCGGAAGTAGTCGGCGAGCATTGCGTCGGCGCGACTTGTGCCGATAGTCGATCGTTCGGAGGCGGAGCATGGAATTTGCAAACATGTCATTGTAATTATGATACAGGCCGATAGCAAAGTTGCTGCTGGAAGATGCGAAGCGCAATTTCCAGCCTGAGATTTTCGCTTTGGATTGATTCGTTCGATCATTTGGACCTCACAGAAATAAATAGAGCAATGAACGTTAATTTGCCGAAAATAAAGGATACTCTAACCCGGCTGTTGGTGGACTGCCAGCAAATATTTTTATCGAGACCGGTTTTTCAGGATGACAGCCATTCGCGAAGGTTCTCTTTGACGAAGTCGTCATCTGTAAGATGCGGATAGTCGCGGATGACGCGGTCGATGCTCTCGGCCTGCCCGGGTGACAGCCGCTCGTCGGGATTGAGAGTGTTGATTTCTTTTAAAAGCCCCTGTCGCTTCAATACATACGAAATACCCGAAATACAGCCTCGGAATTGATTTTCGGCGTCGAAGATTGTCTTGTTGGCTAGCGTCAATTGGCCGGCTAACGTGAGCAAATCATGCGGGACCGGCGTCTTGTTTTCGCGAATTGACTTAATTCGAGCCAGATGTTCGACCGCCTTTTTCGTCCAGCATGCCCATTGGCCCAGCAGGCCGCCGACGATCTGGAGCGAGACCGGACGGCCGCCGATATTGAATTCATACCGGGTTAGCAAATCGAGAATGATATTGTCGTCGTTGCCGGTATATAGCGCGATCTCATCGGCCCGGCCGGAACGGGCAACGGCTTCGAGCACGTCGAGCGTCTGGTATCTGTTGAACGGAGCGATTTTTATGGCAAGGACATTCGGTATTGCTACGAACTTTTGCCAGAACTCGGCGGTCAGCGTCATTTTGCTGATTGTCTCCTGCAAGTAGAATCCCATAATCGGGATTACCTCTGCTACCAGGCGGCTGTGGTCTATTAATTCGTTGATGGACTTTCCTTTAAGGGCCGTAAGTGAAAGCAGTCCGAGGTGATAACCGAGCTGCCGTGCTAATCGTGCTTCCTGCATCGCCTGCTTAGTATCGCCCACGATCCCGGCAATCATTATCGGTTCAGGGCGGGCAGCAGGTGCGGTGAATTGCCGGGCCGTCTCAATCGCCAGCTCCAGCACGGGATGATACAAGCCGATCTTCGGCTCGTGAATGGCAAATTGCGTAGTGTGGACACCGACTGCAAGACCGCCGGCGCCGGCCGCCAGGTAGTAGCGCGTAAGCGCCCTCTGGTGACGCTCATCGATTCGATTGTCACTCTGCAAAGCCAGCGGATGTGCGGGAATCACACAACCTGAGTGGAGCTGATTGACGATTAGCGAATCCAGCATAAAATAATGCTCCTAAAATTTGCCGTCACGTATGTCGTATTTGGTCGGCTTGTTCAGCGTCTTTTTCCCGGAGGCTACCCACCTGGCGATCATGGCAACCATCTGCTCAAGCGTTGTTTGCGGAAGCCCGAATGTGCTCAGGCAATAGGATGCGTCCGAGAGCAGGGCGGACGAGGCCCCCTGGGAGACGAATTTCGGTTCTCTGCCGAGCTTCCTGCCGATTTGTTCGGCGAGCGTGCGAATAGGAATCATGTCCGGACCGGTGACATTCAGCACGGCTGGCGGTGACTTGGCGAGGCTGATAGCGCGGATGATATAATCGTTAGCGTCCCTCTGCCAAATCAGGTTGACGGCGCCCATTGTCAGATCGATCGGCTCATCGTTCAATATCTTCGAAGTCAGGTCGACAATAATGCCGTATCGAGGCTCGTTGGCGTAGTTGAGCCGGACCAGTGTCACGGGCGTCTTGTAAAGCTGCGAGAAATACTCGAACATCCTTTCTCTGCCGAGACACGACTGGGCATATTCGCCTATAGGTTCGGGCGTGGTTTGTTCTGTTGCTCCGCTGCCGGTCGTCTCAACGAGAGGATAAACGTTGCCGGTCGAATAAACCACGATTCGCGAGTTCTTATAATGCCGTGCGACAAGTGTCGGCACATAACTGTTCATTGCCCATGTCAGCGGCTGGTTGCCGGTTGAGCCGAACTTCATGCCGGCCAGGTAGAATACATTTTCCACATTGGGCAACTTGCGATAGTGCGATTCGTCGAGCAGATCGGCCTCGATGGTTTCGACCTGTGCCTGCTCGATCCTGCTGCGGACCGCCTTGTCGCTGAATCGCGAGACGGCGTAGATTTTCTTGCCGGGCGATGCCTTTTTGAGCATCATCGCCAGCGTCGGCCCCATTTTCCCGCCGGCGCCAAGCACAACAATGTCGCCACTCAGGCCAGCGACGATTTTCTTTGTTGCCTCCGTCGGTTCGCTGAGAATGTCTTCCAGTCCGTTCTCGTCTATTGCAGATATGTCAATCATAGTCAAACTTTCCGAAGCTCATCAGCTTAAAGTGAGCACCAAGCGCATTAAAACCCGTATGGCCATGAGCACGACCACCAGCAAGCCCAGGCCGCCAAGAATATTCATGATTACTGTATTCCGCCGGTCGCCCATGATGTCCTTCCGATTGGCCAGCCAGAGAATCGTCACGGCCATCAGCGGATTGCCGATAACGGTCAACGCCTGGCCGAAGATAATCAGCTTGACCGGTTTCTGGCCGGTTCTCAGTGCCAGCATAGCGACAACCATACCAGCGAGCAATACCACGACCGTAAAACGCCGGGGCCATCGGTCGCTGAGTTTTGGGGGCTGACCGATGCCGTCGGCTAAGATACTGCCGCCGATCATCGCGTTGATAAGAAACGGATTCATCGCCACCGCAAACAGGCCGACGCAGAAAAACACGTGCGCGACCGAACGAAGCAGGGGCCGCAGAGATTCCGCCAGCACTCCGATATTATCTGCCGGTTCACCTGGGATGACCTTCGCGGCTGTAATCATGATGATTGCGCTAACGCCGGTGAGAACGCAAACGCCCGTGATCGAATCGCCGATACCCCGGTTGTAATCCTTTATTGTCCAACCTTTCTCACGAACCAGGTTGCCTTGGTAGAATGCTGCGGCGACCGAGAAAGTTGTCCCCAGCAGTGAAGCAATCAGAATCATCGGGTCCTGAATAGCTCCGTCGATTTTTTTTGGAACGCCGAGCGATACTCCATCGGGCCAGCTCGGGACAAAGCCCTTGATGATGCCTAACAGACTTGGCCGTGCCAGGATCACATTGATGACAAAGCATAAGAGCATTAATCCCACCATTATCTTCATAGTTCGTTCGAGGAAGCGATAAAGCTGCTTTGCCGCGAACAGGAAAATGATAATGAGACCGTTGAATCCCAATAGTATCCAGTAGGCATCGAGCTTCGGGACAAGCGTCTCGGCGGCGGCGGCGACAGCGAGATTATTTGAGAATTGAAACGTGCCGCAAATCAGGCAGAGATTGATGGAGATTACGGCGGCGACCGGCCGGCCCAGACGTTGTGCGACCAGCGTGCAGGGTGTCGCTCCGCCCACGACGCCGATTCTCGCGGCCATTGTCATATACGTGCCCATCAGGATTCCGGTCAGCACGAGCAGCCACAGCAATTGGTATCCGTGACTGGCTCCGATATTAGCGCTGACCAACAGGCTGCCGGGCCCAAACACTACGCAGGCGATAATTAAGGCCGGGCCGATTGAACGCCACCACGAAGGCCGTTGTTCTGATTCTAATGCTTCAGTTGGCTTAGCCATAAATTACCTTCCGGTCGTATCAGTTTGCAGAAAGTGCATTTGGTCTTCTCTCATCAAACGGTTGGATAATTTATACCAGATGCGCAGAAGATATGCCAGCATTTGGATTATGGTATAACCATTTTATATCTTTTGGCCTTTGCCCCAGATCTATTCGCCGGGTGAAGGCAATCCCTAGGGGACGCCTAGCGGCGGGGCTGCAAGCCAGTTGTCGGGATCGTTGCCGTAATCGGTCGGGATCTTTCGCATTAATACCATGCCGTTGCCGTCCGCTTCGGTCGGCCAGAGATCAATACTACCCGGACAATTCTCCGGATGCGAACCGTCGCTGTAATTGATCCTGTCGACGCGAACATATTGGCGGACGCCCTCATTATCCACGTCGCCCGGCATGCTAATTTCCAGGCTTTCGCCGGCATTGCTCAGGTTGCCGTCGTAGGGTCCTAAAATTATCTCGGCAGGCACGGATGGATATCGCCAGGAAAACGCTGCCGGATGATTGACGACTAAGAGCACGCCGCCGGCAGGGATTGTGACAGGAGCGTAGGTCGGGAAGGTGAAATCGATACCATTGGTAAACTTCCACGGCTCGCCTTTGCCATAGTCGTATAGAGCTACCGGCTCGGCGCTGATGTTGTGCAGCTCGATGTATTCGTATTGGTCATTGGTGTACGAACCGCTATTGGGCCAGTTGGGATTGTACATTATCTCACTGATGACTATTGGGCCGACCTTGGGATAAGTGTTTGCGGAGCCCGGTGTATTCTCGTTCATTGCTACGAAGTTATAGTTGCCCGTGCTGGGTTTGTAGTAACGCCCGAACGATACGCCGGTTTCCGAAGCGCCAAAATCCTCTGTCGTGCGATAGCCTGTCAATATGCTGTTTTTTGTCGAACTCAGGTACAACCGTTCGCCGTTTTCGCTCAGGGCGAACGGTTCGTAAGTAGCCGGATCATTCTCATTTCCGAAATTCAGGTCCTGATACAAAACAAGGTAACCATTCGGGCCGATGGTTGTTCCATTGGCAAATTTGTATTTGAAAATATCTTTGTTACTGTCGCTTAGGAACCAGCCGCTGATGTTAATTGCGGTCCCGGTAGTGTTATGTAATTCTATCCAGTCCGGCGCTTCGGCATGTGCGTGGGCCAGGACTTCATTGATCACTATAGCACCGGGGTTGGGGATTATGTCGTTGTCATCCTGTCCCGGAGAGCCGCCGGTATAAGCGCTTGGACGCCAGGAGTCTTTTTCGTCCCAACTGTTCAGATCTGGATTTGTAACATCAATTATTGTCAGCGAAAAACCTTCACCATCTGTGATAGAACGCCAGCCATCTTCATAGCGGAAGTTTTGAATCGTTCTCCCAATGGCGTCCTGCAGTTCGATTCTTTCGCCGGCATTGTTCAGCTTGCCGGAGTATTGGCCTGCGATGTTGATATTTGTGCCGTACCGAGATTCGAATACATTGCGGTCCTGAACGACGACTACATGTTCGCTTGCTGCAAGCTTGGTGTTCGGGAAGATAAAATCGATGCCATTCGTGAAGCTGACCAGATTCAGGTTGATTGTATCGGCGCCGACATTCTTTAGCTCGATGAACTCTTCATTCGGATCCTGTGGATTATACATTATCTCTGTGATACGCAGATTCTCCGCTATGGGCCCTTCGGCGTAAATCGTTTCAGTCAGAGCGCCCCATGTATCGCCGCTCTGTACTCTTGCCTTGACCTGGACGCTGTGGGGCAGCGTAATCGGGCCAGTATATTCCAGGACACGATCAAGATCGCTATCGTCGGAATCGTCTTCTTTTGCGAGAAGCTCGGCGGAGATAAGGAAGTCGGAGCTTGTAGTGGAGCTGTTCATGCCGTGGATGGCCAGTATGTTGTCGCCCTGCTGTAGAGTGTCGAGAAAATCAGAAATATCGATACTCTCTAACAGAACAGCAGCCGAATCAGAATGGCTGGAGCTAGCCCTGGAGTTCCAGGCCGGTGTGTCGTTGAAGTTACGCCTGGCTACTTCAACGCCGTTAATGTAGGCGACAAAGCCGTCATCGTATCTGACGTTAAGCGTCAAGGAAGTGTAGTCGGCATTGATTGTGAATGGGATGCGTACATAACACGTGGCGTTCCTGGCATACATCTGCTCTTGGAAATCGAGGCTGATATAGTCCTGATAACCTGATGTCCTTTCGAATCCGACGCCGCCGGGTGAGCCGGTGCCGGAGAGCCATGCCGAATCATTGAAAGCATCGCCGCCTTTCCAGTTTTCGCTGACTGGGCCGACAGGAACAATCGCTCGCTTATCGGCGCCTTCAGGCACCAGAACGGTCGCCGGCTGCGGCATCTCCGAGGAGTGAGGATCGGAGCCGTCGAGCGTGTAAAAGATCGTTCCCGATGTTCCGTTGCTCTGTGACATAAGCAATTCGAATTCTGGTGTCACCTCTCCGCCATGCTGATTGAATGACACCAGTGCCGTATCCGGGAACATGTTCACCGAACGCATCTGGTTGATGACGATCTGTGTCCGATTGGGGAAGAAAGTGTTGACCATATAATTGTTCTGGCTCTCCCAATCAACCTTGGTTCGCGGCTGAGATCTTTTGGCGTCGCCCCATCGAGCCGACTCGGCAATAATCGCCAGATCAATCTGATTTGCCCTGTCCATCCAGCGCTGGATGTTCGGCGATGTCGTCAAGAGACCGCTGTTCCAGAAATACCTGTTCGCCCGGTCGGCGAACTGCATAAGATATTCCTGATTGGATGTCAGGCGTATATGGAGCCAGGCCGGATTAAAATTACGCCACTGCTGGCCGATTGAACGATCCGTGGGATCGGTCAGGAGCCGGCCTTCATTGAGCCCGTTAATTCCCCCCAGATTGGCCCCCAGGGAGTGCTCGGCATCGTGCCGGTACCATGTGAATCCCTCCGGCCGGAGGCGATTGTAAATGGCGAACACGTTGTTTGAGAAGTGGGCCCAGCAACTCACCGGCGCATCGGGGTCTCCTGTATAGTAGGTGCAGATCATATAGTCCATGAGGTTCTCGGGATCGAGCAGTTTATCGCCGGCTGGATCTGGAGTTCCATCAGGTCGAAGGCCCTGCACGGCAAGGTATGCCTCGTTAGAGGAAAAGCCGGCAACCGCAGCGTTGTACAACTGCCGATATGCATTCATATTACCGTCTGTTGCGTGCAGGGCGCGTGAGCCCGATGAGTCGTTTTTAATCACATCGTATTCTTCTTGATCCCCGCCCAGATATGACTCGGCGAAATCGGCATCGGCTCGTTCCTGCGTCTGGTAGATACCCCAATAATGTCCGTTTATATATAGATGGTAGTATCGGCTGCGGGTATAAGGCTGGCCCATGTCGCGCTGTACGTCGCGGGAGAAGACGTCTCTTATCATCGTATGCCTGTCGTGGCCCTCGAACGACCAGGAGAAGTTCTGGCTGGTGCGCAGATCGATCTTGTCAAACTCGTCGACACCCTCGTCGCCGAATAATGGGTAGCGGAGCTTTCCCGCCCCGTATTCGTTGCGAAAGATCAGCCGGAAGGCATGTTTGGGATTGCTGTCTTGTCTGCTGTATGCGCCGCGTATCCGTAGTCCTGCATCAAGCCCGAATCCCGGTGTCCCGTCAGGATGGATCAGTTCGACAGATGTACGCCGCTCCCAGTTTATGCCGTCGTTACGGGCGTTTACGTATATGCCCGTGGATTGGCCAAACAGATTTTCCAAATCTGTCACAAGCGAGATGCTGGGTATGGCCAGCAGCGCATCGTCCATAAGGTTTCTGTAACGGGAATCATTGACAATGTCGGGATCCATGCCGTAATTGATCATCTGGTCGTTAACGCTGCCCGTAGGCCAGCCGGTGCCGGGGGCCTGGCCTGCAGGTGATTGCCTTATCACATCTTCGACAAAGATATATGTATGTGTCTTAATGTCGGTGGGCACCCAGCCTGCTTTGGTTGCATTCGCTTTTAAGGCAGTGGTTTTGCTAATGAAAATAGGCCCGGTATAGACCTCGCTCGTTGGGGAACGCCCGCCACCAACAATATCGAACGGCTCGGATCCGTCGAGCGAGTAGTAAATGATCGTATCTTCGGTTTCAGTGGCGAGCGTTAGATAAAACGACTCGTCATAAAAGCCGCGCTCGTGACTGAACTCGATATCGGAAACAACACCATCGTAGAGGCCGATATTTTGTGCTCCCGGGCTGGGTGAACCGAAGGCCTGCCAGTAGTCACCGGCATCGGGGTACCGGCCGTAGGAGATGTCGCCGGCCTGCTCGCCGAAGGTGATACTATCAATCAGAGTAACACCATCGCTGTCGAACAGCCCAATCTCCTCACCGTTAGCATCGAGCTTATAGTTTGCGTGCAGGCCGGCATCGGCAGTATCGTTGTCGGCCCATATCAACAGATAGCCGCCTGCGGGAATTGTCGTTAAGGCGGAATTACTGCCCGGAATTTGCCACTTGGTCGTATCGGACAGATTGTCTGTCAGGTACATGCCGCCGATATCAATGGCATCGAGGCCGTGGTTGTGGATTTCGATCCAGTCATCGTACTGGCCCTGCGGATCCTGGATCGAAGTGTTATTGGATGCCATTAATTCGTTGATGACCAGCGTAGTTTCTGCTGCATTGGCGGAGCCGATCAAATATGTGATCCACATTATGGCCAAAAGTGGCAGGCGGAGTTTCGTATTTCTGAGCATTTTCTGTTTGTTTCCTTATATATTGTATTTGTTTCTTTCTGTGATTCTACTGGGAATCTATGGATTACTGCCGGGAGTTGGTGAAACAGCCTCCCAGTTGTCAGGGTCATTGCCCGAATGATATTGGTCAGCAGATATCCTCTGCAGGCAGTCACCCTTTCCATCTGCGGCCTCGGGCCAGGGTGACACATCGGCATAAATCACTTCATCGACAATGACCCAGCAGACCGGGTCGCCCGGCTGGTCGGGAGCCTCAGGTTTTTTCAGAGCAAGCCGCTCGCCGTTGTTGGAAAGGTTGCCGGACCAGGGACCGACGATATCCACGGCGGGAGTTAAAGGTCCCGTATTGTATGCAGTGGCGAAAGCGTTCAACTGGACGATGTCTGCAGCCGGATCGAAGCCTACAATTATTAGTCTGCCTCGGCTCCGAATTGACGTATTGCCTTCGAATATATAGTCGACGGCACCATCCAGACGCCAGGAGCCTTCGGAATTTTCAAGATAAATCCGGCTTGCCGTGGGATTGTATAACTCAATATACTCATCGTCAGTCTCATTGGCAGGGTGATACATCAACTCATCGACCATGACATTAAGGACTGGATTATCATTGGCTGAGTCACGCGAGGGCGTCATCTCAAGCCAGTACGCATCGCCATCCGGGTAACGGCCTATGGATGTATCTATTAGCTGGCCTTTGAATCTGACGCTGTCAACGATGCGGTTCTCGGATGTGCCGGGCAGATAAGAGAGAATGACCTCTTCTCCGGCCTTGTTCAGGCCGAATCCGGTGCCGGCGGGATTATGGAAGCCCGTCACCTCGTCGAAACTGATGTGAGAGTTGCCGGAAATATCAATTGCAGGAATGGCCCATCTCTTAAGCTCGTCGATGTCATCACTGAGATACCAGTTATTCAGATTAATGCTTGCCGGCGCCGTATTAAAGAGTTCTATCCAGTCGTTGGATTTGTGCTCGGGGAGTTGCGGATTGCGATAATCGGTATGTGCCATAATTTCGTTTAGTACAACGGTGGCTTCCGGCTCGGGATCGTCCATGCCGGGAGAGCCGTTGATGTATGTGCTCGCGCGCCAGTTGCCGCCGTAGTTGAGCGAACCTTCGGGCTCGCCTGGCAGCGCCGAAATCAGGGGCACCAGCGAATGTCCCCCGCCGTCGGCCGCAAGCGACCAGCCTCGACTCTCATTGTAAGCGAATTCTGCAACGGTTCCGTTCCAGAGATCGACCAGGCTAACGTTTTCACCATTGTTTGAAAGCTTGCCTGCATATTCGCCTGCTATTATAGCGGACAATCCTGCGCCGTAGCGAGATTCGAAAGCAGCCTGGTTCCTGACCACAAGTACGAACTCTCCAGGCCCAAGACTCGTGACACTGCCATTGTTGAAATCGAATGTGATGCCGTCAATGAAAGAAACAGACGTTAAATCGATTGTTTCATCTCCGATGTTTTGCAGTTCGATGAACTCGAATTCATTATTGTCGGTTGAATCGTTAGCCGGCGGATCGGCCGGGTCATACATGACCTCTGTGATGCGCAGATTATTCAACGTATAGGCCGCGAGCGGCTCACCGGTTACAAACTGTTGCGGCACCGACCAGTGGCTCCATCGGCCGCTGTTGTCCTTCATCCGGCAGCGAATCCGGTAGGTCCGGCCCACTTTAACCTCGCTGGCGGGAATGGTTATGTCACTGTCGAAGTCCGTTATTTCTTCGCTTTCCCAAACGGCATCTATTTCGTACTTGCCTTCTCTGACCTGATAGGTCGGTGGAATACTGCCGGGCTCGGCCGGCTCACCTGTCAAACGAACATCAATGAAACAATCGGAACTGCTGGTGCGCGACATGTTGTGTACCTGGATGGAGATTATGTTTTCGCCCTCGACGAGGTATGACGGCTCCGGCAGCACAAAATTAAACCAGCTCTTCTCGGAAGAGTGGGCGCCGCTTGCATAATCTTCATAGGACATATCTTCCGAGGGCATGTTTTCCTGCAGCACGAACGTATCATTGATCCAGACGTTGAAACCATCGTCATACATTGCTTCAAGTACGAGATTATCTATCGCCGAGAGGTTATCTATTGTAAACTTTTTACGGATGAAAAAAGACGTGTATGCATATCGCATATCTTCCAGCGTGGTTCCCAGGAAAGTGGTTGGTTCTCCCCAGCCGATAGGCGTTGCTCCTGTTTGCCAGAGCGAATCATCAAAATCGAATTCTCGCCATTCGCTCGTATCGGGCGCAGAAGCTTCCTGCGTGCCTTTGAAGTATTTCCATTCGCTGCCGACAGGAATCAATATGATATCTTCATCCGGCGGCGCAACTTGAGGTCTTTCAGTAATTTCGGCGATTCGCCATTTCATCGCTGCGAATGTGACGTTGCCCTGCGAATCGCTGAATGGACTTACCTCAAACGTCAAGGAATTAATCGGATACGTGGAAGGACAGGTAGGTGTGACGACAGGCGTATCAGGAATCTGTGGATCGTATGCAATCGAACTTATGCTTGGGCCTGTCATACCCCACCAGTAGCGGCTGTTGTTCGTCGCAAAGACTACATAGTCCTTCATGATCTGCACCATACCGCGGAAATCCTTGGTGGCGGCACGCTGATAGAATCGTCCCTGTCCGGCTTTGCTTCTGAGGATATAGCTGCTGGTCATAATCGGATTGTAGTCCCACATTGCACGGTCCGCATCGACGAAAGTGGGACCGCCTGTCGGAGGATCGATAATATCCGCGAGATCATCAAGCACATGATATAACTGGTCGTCATTATACAAGAGGTCGAGAAACTCCCGCATGCGGTTTTGGTATCCGATCTGAATGTTCGAGTTGGAAAAAATGCTTCCCCGACTCTTGAATACATCTTCACCGTTGCCGAACATGTCTTCCGCCCACGTCAGATCCACATCCCACGGCAGCATGGACCACTTATTGGTCTCGGGATTCAGATAGAAGAACCAGTTCTTGCCGTAGCCGATGTCGCCATGGTGGACACCTTCGACCACGCACCTGTAGCCATAGTATCCCGCCAGATTGACATTTTGGTCCCACCATGCCTCGGAAGGCCTGCTGCCGTATCCGCTCATGAAGGCACTCAGATCGGAGCGGTTGGTAACATGTGTCGGTCCCTGGTTGTTTAAACTTCCTGAATTGTTCTCGATCTTATAGAGATTGCCGTCCGGCAGATTGTGCTCGTTCAGGAATCTTCCGTCCATTTGTTCGAGGGTCATATAGAGACCCCAGAAGTCGCCATCGTACTGAGTTGGCCCGGCTTCAATAATCTCGTCAATCACGCGGAATTGCAGCCAGTTGGTTTTTGATGCCTCGGAGCCCATCATGTTGAAAAGCTTGCAGGAAGCAGCCTCAAACATGCCCTGTTCGCCCCGATGCTGATAATCGCCCTGCTGGATGCATGCCGAGAAATTGAGCTTGTCCCATGCAGTATCGTACTTCCGGCCGTAGCCGTCCCGTGCCTGGAAGCTATGCCCGCGGTTGAAGTCGAATTTCCACATATTCTTACCCATGGCGTATCGCCAGACGCCGCCGCGAGCGCGGTAGCGGATGTGGTCATATACCTTGCCGTCGTAAACAAGCGTGCCGTTCCATTTATAATCGTCACCACCATACCTCTCGCGCCAGGTGCAATTTTCGACATCCGTTTTCTTGCTGATAAGGTGATAAACGGGCAGGCTGCGCATGACGTTCGTGCCGTACTGGACTACGGGGCTTACTCCCGGCTGGATGGCTCCATACCATGCTGGTACTCCGTCATAGACGAAGTACGCAAAATTCGGTTGCGGATCATCCATGTACGGCACCATAAGACTACGACCATCGTTATCGGTGATAGTGATACGGTAGCGTACGAGTCGGCGGTGGACCTGGATAGAACCCGGAAGCTGCACGCAATAAATATCATCGCCGGCGACTGTATCGCCGTTAAGCCCATCATCGAGCATCGTGATGTTTGTCCAATTCGTATAGTATTGCGAATCTTTTATGTTTATATAGTTGCCGGGTTCTACGACCTGATAGCTCAGTGTAACGTCTGCTACGCCGTCGGTGTCGGTAACCTTGGCGGTGACTGCGACTACTTCACCTGATTTAGGCTGATTCGGCGAATGTTTTACCTGGCGTATATGAGGCGGCGTGTTTTCGAGATATACCGATGCGTTGTGTTCAGTAGGTGTGGGATAAGCCGAACGCCAGCTTCCGGCCAGGTCATTATCGAAGGACGGATTGACCAGTTGGATGGAATTTCCTTCGCCCGGTTGGTTGTCCGGCACGGAATCGCCTACTGTAGGCCATGGGAATCCAAGCTGATAATCGACTTGATCGATTTGGTCGCCGTAAGCGTTACATAGTTCGATATTTTCGCCATTATTGCTGAGCTTGCCTTCGAACGGGCCGAACATCAAATGGCCAGATACGGCGAGCCTGGCGCCGCTCCACTTGGTCTGGATATGGGCCGGGTATTGAGCCACGATTATGTAGCCGCCTGCGGGTAGCGTCGCACCGGCTCCGAACCGATAAGAAATACCGCTGCTAAAGTACCAGCCGGACAGATCGATATCTTCGGCCGCTGTGTTATGGAGCTCGACAAACTCGATCAGCTCGGTTCTCACGTCAGGATCGTAGTGAATCTCGTTAATCACAACGCTATAGTCCGCTGGAGAGCCTAAAGCCGCAGAACCGGCCAGGGCTGTAGCGGGACCCCATTTTGCAAAAAGTCCGCAAAATGGGAACCCGGTCAATACCAGAAAGAGCCAAGATATCCTAAAAGATATGATCACCTTATATCTCCTTCCTTAAAAAATAAAACCTTATCAATACTTTAAAGCTATTCTAACATATAAAGGACAGTCGAGTCAACGCATTTCTCGTTCATCGTTCCTCGTTTTTGCGTTCTGCGTAAGTCTCGCGCGGCACTCGGCACGCGGAACGCTGTACGAGAAAAAACCCTACTTACCGGGCCAAGCAGGGGCAGCGGTCCAGTTGTCCGGATCATTGCCGTAGTCGGTTAGGACCTTTCTTTTTAATGCCATGCCATAGCCATCCGTATCGGTCGGCCAGAGGTCTTCTCCAGCCGGAGCATTTTCAGGATGAGAGCCGTCGCTGTAATTGACCCTGTCGACGCGGATGTATTGGCGTACGCCTTCTTTATCCACGTCGCCCGGCATGCTTAGCTCCAGACTTTCGCCGGCGTTGCTCAGGTTGCCGTCGTAGGGGCCGAGAATTATGTTGGCAGGCACGTCCGGATATCGCCATGAAAATGCCGCCGGCTTTTTAACTACCAGGAGATGTCCTCCGGCGCCGATTGTCACCGGCACATCGGCAGGGAAGGTAAACTCGATGCCGTCAGTGAACTTCCACGGCTGGCCTTTATCGTAGCGGTATAATGTGACCGGCTCGACGCTGATATTCTGAAGCTCGATATATTCATATTGGTCATTCGTATAAGAGCCGCCTTCCGGCCAGTTGGGATTGTACATGATTTCGCTAATCACGATGGGGCCAACCTTTGGGTAGGCATTTGCGGAGCCAGGCGTGTTTTGCTCCAGTGCTACGAATGTAGGGGCAACCCCATGTGGTTGCCCAGGGCAGGCACGCGGGCCTGCCCCTACGTAACACCCGAATGAGACTCCCGTTTCCGAGGCGCCGAAATCCTCCACGTTGCGATAGCCTGTTAATACATCATTTTGTGTTGAGCTTAGGTACAACTGTTCGCCGTTTTCGCTCAGGGCAAATGACTCATAAGCACCTGGGTTGTTCGTGTTGCCGAAGTTCAGGTCTTCATATAAAACGAGGTAACCGTTCGGGCCGATTGTGGTTCCGTTGGCAATCTCGTATTTGAAAAGGTTATCGTTGCTGTCACTCAGGAACCAGCCGCCAATATCAATCGCGGTCCCGGTAGCGTTGTATAATTCTATCCAGTCCGAAGCCTCGGCGTGTGAGTGGGCCAGGACCTCGTTAATCACGATGGCACCCGGTTCGGGGAGAATGCCGCTGTCATCGGAGTCCGGCGAGCCGCCTGCGTAAGCGCTTGGGCGCCAGGAATCTTTTTCGTCCCAACTGCTCAGATCAGGATTCGTAGCATCTATTATCGTCAGCGAAAAACCTTCGCCATCGGTAATCGAGCGCCAGTCATCTTCGTAGCGGAAGTCCAAGATCATCCTGCCGATGGCATCCTGGAGCTCGATCCTTTCGCCGGCATTGTTCAGCTTGCCGGAGTATTGGCCTGCGATGTTGACATTTGTGCCGTACCGTGCTTCGAAGATATTGTGATTCTGGACGACAACGATATGTTCGCCTGCAGCAAGTTCAGTATTAGGGAAGGTAAAATCGATACCGTTCGTGAAGCTGACCAGGTTCAGATTAATTGTTTCGGCGCCGATATTCTGCAGCTCTATGAACTCTTCGTTCGGGTCCGGCGGGTTATACATTATCTCTGTTATGCGCAGATTTTCCGCCACCGGACCTACGGCAAAGACCGCTTCGTTCAGCGCGCTCCATGTCTCGCCGCTCAATACCCTAGCCTTGACCTGAACACTGTGCGGCAGCGTAATCGGGCCGGTATATTCCATCACTCCATCCGCGCCGCTATCGTCGGAATCGCCTCCGCTTGCGAGAAGTTCTGCGGAGATAAGAAAATCTGAGCTTGTGGTGGAGGAATTCATGGCGTGAAGGGCCAATAAATTGTCGCCCTGCTGTAGAGTGTCGAGAAAATTAGAAATGTCGATGTTCTCTAACAGGACTGCCGCCGAATCGGAATGGCTGGCGCTGGCCCTGGAGTTCCAGGCCGGTGTGCCGTTGAAGTTTCGTCTTGCCACCTCAACGCCGTTAATGTAAGCGACAAAGCCGTCATCGTACCTTACGTTCAGCGTCAAAGAAGTGTAGCTGGTATCGATTGTGAATGGGATGCGGACGTAGCACGTGGCGTTTCTGGCGTACATCTGTTCTATGAGATCAAGAGTGATAAAGTTCTGGTAGCCCGAAGTCCTCTCGAAACCGACGCCGCCTGGGCTGCCTGTGCAGGATAACCATGCCGAGTCTTCGAAAACTCCGCCGCCTTTCCAGTTTTCACTAATATCGCCGATAGGAACGATCGCCCGTTTGTCGGCGTTCTCAGGCACGAGTGCATTCGCCTGCTGTGGTGTGTCCGAAGTGCGGGGATCATTTCCATCGAGAGTATAATAAATCTTGCCGGTTGAGGTGCTCATAGTCAGGTTAAGACTGCTATTAATTTGCCCGCCGGAATGGCTGAGTGTAGGGGGCTGGATGTTTGGGTACCAGCCAACGTTTTTGAACTGGTTTAGCACAACGTTTGTTCGAGACTGGAGATAGTTGAGAATACGATTTACCTCAGGCCGCCAATGTTGATCTCTCGTGAAGGGTGTGGAACGCTTGGCATCACCCCATCTTGCAGACTCGGCAACAATAGCCATTTCAATCTGGTCGGCACGGGCCTGAATCAGGCCCCGTGAGACACTCAGCGTCAGAAGACCATCGTTGAAGAAATGTTTATAAACATGGTCGGCAAAATGCAAACGATAATCCGCATTGTTTGTAATAAGCTGCTCGTGAAGCCAGTGAGGATTGAAGTATCTGAACTGAGCGCCAGCGGAAGTAAACGGCGTTACCATGTTTTGTTCGCTTTCTCTCACACCCAGGGTGTGTTCGTTATCATGATGGAACCACTTCCAGCCGTCGGGATTCTTGCGATTGTAGATGCCGTAGGTGTTATTCGGTATGTTGCCGAAGCGAGAACCGGGGCCGTCTCTGTCACCGGTATAGTATTCGATGATCATAAAGTCGATTAGGTTGTCCACATCGAGAAGTCTTTCATAGTCCGGATTAGGAGTGCCGTCTGGATTCATGCCCTGAACTCTATAATAAGCGGCATTGTCACCTAAGCCTGCCCTTGTCGCATCATATAACCGGCGAAAAGCATCCAAATTGCCATCGGTGGCTATCATCGCATTACCTTGCTCGCGTTCCATCTTTGCAACGTCATAGTCGTCCTTGTCTCCGCCGAAATATGATTCGGCAAACGAGGCTTCGGATCGCTCCTGAGTTTGGTGGAGACCCCAGTAGTGACCGTTAATGTAGAGGTGATAGTACCGGCTTCTTGTATACGGATGCCCCATCAGGCCCTGTACGTCTCTGGAGTATACCTCTCGAACCATAGTGTTCTGGCTGTCGCCGTCACTCGCCCAGGAGTAGTTCTGACTGGTTCGCATGTCAACGTTTTCGAATTCATCAGCGCCTTCGTCTTCGAACAGAGGAAACCTGAGCTTTGATTCGCCATATTCGGCCCGGAAAAACAGCCGGAACGGATGTTTAGGATTAAAAGGTCTTCGACGCCATCCGCCGCGTATTCGAAAGCCGGCATCGATCTGGAAACCTTCACTACCGTCAGGATTGAGCAGTTCCACGGAAACAGGCCGTTCCCACGCCCGCCCCTCCTGCATTGCGTTGACATAAATACCCGTGGCCGGATCGAAAAGGTGTTCCAGATCTGTAACGAATGAGAAACTGGGTACCGCCAGCAATGAATCGTTTATGAGATTCTTATACTGAGGATCGTTTACTACATCCGGATCCATGCCGTAATCAATGACCTGGCTATTAATGCTGCCTGTGGGCCAGCCGGGACCGGGCTCTATACCTGTGGGTGACTGTCTTGCCACATCGCTGACAAAGATATACGTACGCGTCTTGATCTCCGAAGGTTCCGAGCCTGTCTTGATTGCCGTTGCCCGAAGACATGTAGTTTTTGTAATGGAAATAGGCTCAGTGTATATTGTGCCGCTTGGCAGCCGGCCACCAAATATATAAGGCTCAGACCCATCGAGCGTATAATAAATCGTGGCATCTTCGGTTTCAGTGGCGATTGTGACGTAGAAAGCCGTATCGTAAAAACCGTGGTTTTGGCTGAACTTTGGGGCATCGACCTTGTTCAGATATCCACCGCTATTTTCCGCTCCCGGACTGGGCAGGTCGAAGAAACCCCAGTCATCGTTGCCGTCGGGGTAGCGGCCGTAGGAAATATCGGTATTCTGATCGGGGTATATCATGCTGTCAATCAGGGTAGAACCATCGCTGTCGAAAAGGGCTATCTGCTCACCATCGGCGTCGAGTTTAAAGTTTGCGTGAAGCCCGGCATCTGAGGTGTCGTTGTCGGCCCAAATCAACAGATAGCTACCCGCGGCGATGGTCGTTGCAGCAGGATTACTGCCTGGAATCTGCCACTTGGTTGGAGAGGACGGATTATCCGTCAGGTACATGCCGCCCATGTCAATGGCATCAATGCCGTAGTTGTAAATCTCGACCCAGTCGTCGTACTGTCCCTGCGGATCCTGTATACAACTGTTGTTGGACGCCATAAGCTCGTTGATAACAAGTGAAGTTTCCGCTGTACTTACAGAGCCGAATAGATATGCAGTTATCACAAGTCCGAAGAATAAGTTTCTCGTATATTCGTACATAATTCCTTTCCTCACTCCCTGATGTTCGAGCCATCCGGATTGAACACTCATTATAGCCTTATCGAGGATTTCCCATATACACTTCAGTCACCATATTTAAGACGGCAAGAATGCAAATTTGTTACAATAATTCTTACGAGAAAGTGCGGAAAATCTCGCAATTCGTAAAAATGACCATCGTCCAGCTAACAGCACAATATAAGGTTTAATTTTAACGCCTCTGAACCTCAGCCCAACCAACATTCTGGCAGAAGGAAAAGCAGGCTAATACTTTTCAATCACACGAAGCATCAAATGGATTTCCACATTCGAGCCAGTCGCCCGCTAAAATGGCAATATCCAGAAAGTTGACGTAGCAATCGCCGTTCAGATCGCCCTTAAGCTGTTTGGTACACTGAAATATCGTGAAAGTTTCGTCACTGGTATCGCTGACAGCAACATCCAGGGGATTGCCGATGCGAATGATGCACTGGTTCGAATCTACGATGGGAACTGGATCCCATATGTACGAACTGGTATTTATTACAGTGTCGACTGCGTGCCAGTTTAGGCCATTGTCGCTGGAATACTCGATTGTCACTGTATCTAGTTCTGCTCCTTCCTGTGTTTTCCAGGTTATATTGTGTGAGCTTGCTGCAGCCAGGTTCTCGTTGCCGTTAGGTGATAAGACGATGGGCCCGGGATTAACGGTGTAATTCCAGAAATCGACGGGTTGATATATACCTGGAATCCTTAGGTCAATCGTGTGGCGCTCCATCCATGTGAGAGTAACATTAAGACCATCGACTTCGACTAAAACGTAGCCGTAGTTTTCCGCATGGTACAGTTGCTCGACGGTATAGTAACTGTTATTGCCGGAGTAGGGCGGCGACCAGGCATAAGGTCTCGCGCCGCCGGTACCGATGATGTACTGGTGGATGTTATTGTTCGGATTGCCGTCACCATCATCAATCAGAGCATGGTCGTAGAAATGGTCGTGACCGGCGAAATACGTTCGACCACCTGTGTTTCTAATGCTTGCCCAGAACGCATCGCGCTCGTCCGGCCGATTGTCAAGGCAATCGGTGTGCATCGCTCTGAAGGCAGTTTCGTGGCCGGCGATGAAGATATGCGGCTTGGTATTGGCGGCCAATTGAGCATCGAGCCATTGTTGGTTGACCATGTGGACGGTATCGTGATTTATGCCGGCATATTGGTCGAGCGAGATGATAAAGGCATTTTTATGCGTCACGGCGTACGTCATGTATTTCTCTAAAGCAGGGCCGTTATCAGGCAGCATTTGCTCGGGATAAAGGTCGTTGCCGAAAACGTTGAGCCATCGCGTCGCGTGATTATCCTCCGGATCGATATCGGGCCGGATATAATAGCCCCAGACATCCATAATCTCGTGATTGCCGCGAGAGACATAAACGCCGATGCCGGCGTTATAAACCGGGTCCATCATCTGCACCCACGCTCTGAGTTGGGCTTCGAATCCCGCCGGACCGATTGATGCGTAGCCGGAGACCAGGTCGCCGGGAAACAGCACGAAATCGGCGCCCTGACTGAGTATCTCGGTGACAAGCTCGCCCAAAACGATCGGCTGAATACCATTAATTGACCCCCGGGAGTCGCAGGTGACGATAAACTTCCACGGATTACTCGTTAGGCGTTCATCGTTCTGCGTTCTGCGTTGGTTGTTGCTCGTGCTGCACTCGGCACGCTGAACGCAGCACAATTCTAACAATATTGCCGGGAGGATTATAAGAAGAAGGGCGGGTAGGGTGTGCATCGCACACCATCTATCGGAGTCGAAGGTGTGCAGTGCACACCCTACCGCTGGTCTTTCTTTTCTGATTCTTGACACCTCCTAAAAGTGTGAATGCCGTTTCTTCAGCGAGATCCCTTCGACTCCGCTCAGGGTTCACCCCGTGAGATGTCGGCTTCGCCTATCTCATGGGATGAAGACGGATTTTCCTTCATGTCGAGCGTAGACGAGGCATCCTGTTTTTTTAACCAGTCGGCCTGTCGATTATGGTTGTCTAAAATGGCTACTAAATCATAGACATCAATCACGCCGTTGGGATTGATATCGCCGATTAAGTAACTGTCGGGCGATTTTGTGCTGTTTAGCAAATTATTGAGCATAATAAGAAAATCTGCTTCGTTGACGATGCCGTCGGCGTTTATGTCATACCAGAAGATATTGTCGGTCTCTTGTCTGTCCTGGACGTTCCAGGCGATTCCATAGCGCTGGCTAAGAGCCGGTTCTTTCGGGTTCTCAATGTTGCTGAACGAAATGATGATTTTGTAGTTTGTATAGCCGGCGTCCGCTGCGATGTGAATGTGCTCGACGTTGTCAACGCTGCTGTCACTGTAATCGAGCAGGTAATCATTGTTGGGATTGTCCGGATCGATAGCCCAGAGTTCGAGTCGAAGATTGCAATTTTTTTCAGTGGCCGGCTCAAAAGGATATTCGGTGTTATAGTGCCTGTTCCATGCAACTGTGGCGGTAATGAATTTGTCGGCCGGCTCATCGAGGCGAATTTCGTAACTGTTCTGGGGCGTTTGGGTTTTATCCAGCAGATTCAGGTCCCAGCCGGTCGTCGGAGCATCACCCGGCTTGGATAAACCCGCGACCAAATGTTCGTAGGCACCGACTGCGTTGAGCATTCCGGCCCCCTGTACATAGTCCAGCGGTGAGACGTGATCGTCATCGGTTTGGAGTTCCCCTTTGTGCCAGTAGGGCAGCTTTGTCGCGGAATTCATTAGAATTGCCTTGATGACGCAGTTACCACCGTCTGGCGAAACTGCAGGACTCAGATCAGGAACTTCCCTGGCCTTTTGAACGAGCAAGCCGACTGCTCCGGCAACAACCGGTGCCGAAAAACTCGACCAGTTACCGGTTGGTTCGTAGCTGTTGGGCTCGTTCAGCTCTGCCGCGAGGTAATTGCCGGGAGCGACAATGTCGGGCTTGCAGCGCCCGTCACCGGTCGGCCCCGTGCTGGAATGCTCGGGATAAGCAAGGGCGAAATTTGCTAAGTTAGCCGCAAGGTCTTCGGTGTTTACTGAATCAACCACACCTACGCCGATGACATTGGCTCCGGCGCCCGGGTAAAAGACCGGGGCGTGCGCATCGGCGCCGTTACCTATACTGGCCACGACGATAGTGCCGTATGATTCTGCCAGTAACTCAATGCCTCTTGTCCACGGGTGCTCAAACGGAGAGCCGAAGCTGGCGGTAATAATATCCGCATCGGGCGGAATCTGTGTAAATACATTGCTGAGCACAAAGTGCCAGAATTCAAAAATATCAGCCTGGGCTCGCGGTGCTGCACCCTCGTAATAAAACTGTCCTATCTCAGGATGAAATGCGTCGGGATCTTCGCCGAACAATATCGAACAGATCGCAGTGGAATGCGGTGAAGTTCCTGCGGGCAGCTTCGCCTGGTCTTTGAAACCGAACTGACTCGTTTTGAAGGAGTTGTGGCTGATGTCGGGGCGGTAATCGTTTTGTGGTTCGTCGTCGATATACGTATAGCTTCTGGAGATTACTGCGATTTTCACGCCGGCGCCAGTCAGGTTTGGGTCCATCTCTCGCAAGGCATAGACTCCGGTGTGTTCTAATCCCTGTGGATGGAGGATGTTGTTACTTTGCGAATCATCTGCCCCGGCGGCAATATTGGCAGAACTAAACAGTACTGCCAGACAAGCTATAAGACTTAATAAAAGCGTTTTTTTGGTTGTTTGTATCATTTTATAATTCCAGAGGTGGCCTGAAAAACGGGGTAGAGCAAAGTTGCCCTTCCGGTCGCCAACCTCCGTAACAAGTACTTTCTTTTCATCTAATACCTGTCCCTATGATACTATAAAACGCACTTGTTTTCAAGTAAATTATTCCGTAGGTCCTTATAATTTAGCCTTTTTCAAGGCTGAGAAATGCGGTTTTTGAAAACTTATTGAGAAATCTTGCCTTTATCGGTCACGGGTGTTATACTCAGGGCAAAATTCAGGATTCGTTTGACTAAAGGTTTACTGTACGTATGAAAGTAATATTGGATTCGAAGCAGATCGAGCAAATTCTCAGGGATTTGACAAATAGTATTATTTCAGATACGCCCCCTGATCTGGATATTGCCGTAATCGGTATTCGCAGCAGGGGGGAGGTCCTTGCCCAGAGGCTGTCGAGCCGATTATCACAGGAGCTTGGCAAAGATGTTCCGTGTGGAACTCTTGATATAACGCTTTACCGTGACGATTTGAATTCGCCGCGTGGTAATTCTCAGCCGCATGTTCGCACAACTGAAATCGGCTTCAACGTAGACGACAAGATTATCATTTTGGTAGATGATGTTCTTTATACCGGCCGGTCGACGCGTGCAGCGATGGCTGCCCTTATAGATTTAGGCCGGCCGAGAGCGATTAAGCTGGCGGTTCTTGTTGACCGGGTCGGTCGGGAGATGCCGATACACGCTGATTATGCCGGCTACAAAAGTGATGCCGCTCCCGGCAAATTGGTACAGGTCAATCTCGTCGAGTCGGATGGGAAAGACGAGGTTGTTATTGAATAATAAATTTCGAATGTCGCATTTCAAATAACGAAATGCAAGGGACGAAATACGACAAGGATGGCACTAATAAGGAAAAGCAAGCAATTCAAGTGGCATCGAAAGCACTTACTCGGGTTGCGGGAGCTAAGTGCTGAGGAGATTACGTATATCCTCGATACGGCCAAAGGTTTCGAGCAGATAAGCACCCGGTCGGTCAAAAAAGCTCCTCCTTTGCGCGGCAAGGTTGTAGTGAATTTGTTTTTCGAGGACAGCACGCGTACACGAATCAGTTTTTCTCTGGCTGCAAGCCGGTTGAGCGCCGATATCATCGAGTTTACCAAGAAACTCAGTTCGGTCAGCAAGGGTGAAACGCTGCTTGATACGGCTAAAAATCTGGAGGCGATGGGGATTGATATTGTTGTAGTGCGGCACAGCGCCGGCGGAGCGTCCAGATTTCTGAGCAGAAATATGAATGCTTGTGTAATCAATGCCGGCGACGGATTCTGCGAACATCCGACACAGGGTCTTTTGGACGTTTATACGATTCGGAAAATCAAGGGTACTCTTGAAGGTTTGAAGATAGCGATTGTCGGCGATATAGCGCACTCGCGTGTGGCCCGCAGCGATATGTGGGCGATGACAAAGCTCGGCGCCGAGGTGACATTTGTCGGTCCGCCGACGCTGATGCCGACAGAAGTGGGCCGATTGCCGGTCAAGGTGAGCTATAGCCTCGATGAAGTTATCGAAAAGATCGACGTGATAAATATGCTTCGGATTCAGTTTGAGCGGCTCGGCGGCAATCCGTTTCCTTCGATCCGTGAGTACTCGCATTATTTCGGGCTGACAGTCGAGCGTATGAAGAGAGCAAAACCCGATATTCTCGTCATGCACCCGGGGCCGATTAACAGGGGGCTGGAGATGGAAAGTGAAGTAGCCGACGGCCGGAACAGCGTGATCCTGGAGCAGGTGACAAACGGCCTGGCGGTGAGAATGGCTGTACTGTTCCTGGTCAACCAGGCAGCGGCCGAAAGTAAATGATTATTGGTAATTGATTATTTTGCAAAAACTTATGGGTTCTGAGCTTTTGATAAAGAATGGACGAGTTATCGATCCGGCCAGCGGCATCGATAAAAAATGCGATGTGCTCATCGCTGACGGCAAGATCGCAGAGGTCGGCAGCGTTAAAAAAACTGTGCAGACGGTGATCGATGCCGAGGGCAAGCTGGTGACACCGGGTTTAATCGATATTCACGTTCACTTTCGCGAGCCTGGGGACGAAGAGGAAGAGACGATAGCGAGCGGCTCTATGGCTGCGGTGGCGGCAGGATTTACATCGGTCGTTTGTATGCCGAATACGAATCCTGTGATAGAGACCGAGACCGATATCGAGTACATCCATCGAAAAGCGAGACAGACCAGGAAAACCCACGTTTACACAATGGGTGCTATCACGAAGGGACTGCAGGGCGTCGAGCTTGCTGAGATGGGATTCATGGCTGAGGCCGGTGCAGTTGGCTTTACCGATGACGGCAGGGGGGTGCAGGACCCGGCCGTTATGTTGCGGGCTTTGAAATACGCTGCCATGTTTGATGTGTTTATCGCGCAACATTGTCAGGATGACGCGATTGCAGGCAATGGTGTGATGAACTCGGGGTATTATTCGACAATCCTCGGCCTGCCGGGATTAGATCCACTTGCTGAAGAGGCAATGCTATGGCGTGATATTCAGCTTCTCAAGAAGACCAACGTTCGTTACCACGCCCAGCACATTTCAACTGCCGGGGCGGTTGAACTGATAAGGCAGGCGAAGAAGGACTCTCTGCCGGTCACCTGCGAGGTGACGCCGCATCATCTGCTTTTAACCGAGGAATGCTGCGCCGAATATGACACGAACTACAAGGTCAATCCGCCTTTGCGGTCGGCCAAAGATGTCGAGGCCCTCAAGCAGGCGATTGCCGACGGGCTTATCGATGCTCTGGCGACCGATCACGCGCCGCACCTGCAAAGCGAGCGGGAGATCGAGTTTCTGACTGCTCCTTTCGGCATCGCATCCTTGGAGTGTGCCCTGGCTCTGTACGTCAAAGCACTGATTGAGCCGGGCATCCTGGACTGGCCGGGCTTGATTCGACTGATGACGGAAAAACCGGCGAAGATAATCGGTGTTGATAAAGGCACGCTCGGCAAGGGCAAACAGGCGGACGTGACTATCATCGACCCGGAAGTCGAGTACAAGATTGACGTGAACACATTCCGCTCCAAGAGCCGAAACTGCCCCTATCACGGCTGGACGGTCAAAGGCAAAGTCGAAAAAACCATCGTCGGCGGCGAAATAAGATTCGAAGCGTGAGACCCCCATGATCGACGCTTCGTAATGAAGAATTCACAGACTACTAACTATAAACAAAGGACCGCGGAGGCAAAACCAATCTGGAAGTACTGTGTGCTTTGATGCGAATAAGGTTATAATACTGATATGAATCGAGAAGCATTGTTAGAACAGGTCAAGCGGGCTGTCAGTGAAATGGAGCCTGACGCTGAAATCATCCTTTATGGATCCCGTGCCCGTGAGGATTCACGAGTACAATCAGATTGGGATTTCCTCGTTCTGCTTGATGGCCCTGTTGATGATGAACGTACGGACAAGATACGGCATCGCCTCTACGAAATAGAATGGGAGAACGATGAAGTTCTGTGCTGTATCGTACGCAGCCGACAAGAATGGAATAGTTCTCTTTGGAAGAATATGCCGTTTCATCAAAATGTCGAGCAAGAGGGGATATCATTATGACCGAATCAAACGGCGAGTTGGTTTCATATCGTCTCCAGAGGGCACGCGAAACACTCGCGGATGCGCGTATTCTGGCCGATGCCGGCCGTTGGAATCCGTGTGTGAATCGGCTTTATTACGCTTGCTTTTATGCCGTCTCGGCCCTTCTCATCCAGGATGGTTTGTCTTCAACTAAACATACAGGATTGCGAAGTCTTTTTAATCGGCATTTTGTCAAAACAAACAAGGTGCCTAAAGACAAGGCTCGGATTTTCAATGACCTTTTTGAGCGGCGTCAGGAAGGTGACTACGTGGATTTTGTGAGTTTTGAAGAATCTCAGGTTTTGCCGTGGCTCCCTGAAGCCGAAGCGTTTGTTCAGAATCTTGCCGATCTTATAGAGAAGTGTAAAGAATGATTTTCTCTTAAATGTTTTCTCCTCGATATACGCAGCACGCAATACGATATACGAAATACATGATGTTCATTATTGACGGTCATAATTTGTTGCACACAATTTACAAATTAGAGGGAGATTCCGGAGCGATCAGCGATGTTAGCTTGTGCAGGATTTTGGGCAGGTATTTTATGCTGACGGGAGAAAAAGGTGAGATGATTTTTGACGGTACGGGGCCGCCGGATAAAGGTGGATTCGATAATATAAGCAATCTGGAGGTCTTTTTTGCCGGGCTCCGAACCGATGCCGATACGGTCATCGAGGATAAGATAAGTGCAAACACGGCACCAAAAAGGTTGACAATCGTTAGCAGCGACAGGAGATTGCGAAAGGCGGCGCGTACAAGAAAAGCGACATCCATGAAATCGGACGTTTTCTGGAATGATGTCCAGAAACAATTGAGCCGGAAAAGGCCGGAAAAAGAGCCGACAGAGAAACGGCAGGGCTTGAACGAGGGCGAAACCGAACAATGGCTTGAATTTTTTGGTTTTGGGCAGTGACTTTTTTGCCGATACATATAATGTATTGTGAACCTTTTTTAAGGATACAAGATTATGAACTGTCCTGCTTGCGGAAATGTGTTAGAGGAAATGGCTGTAGGGGATGTTGTGGTTGACGTATGCCAGGCTGGCTGTGGCGGCATCTGGTTTGATAATTTTGAACTCGAAAAATTCGATGAGCCGCATGAATCTGCGGGTGAAGAGCTGTTGGATATCGAACGGGACGAGAGCATAGTGGTCGACCGCACGAAGAGGTTGAACTGCCCGAAATGTAGCGACATTGTCATGATGAGGCACTTCTTCAGCGTCAAGAAGGAGGTTGAGGTCGATGAATGTCCGGGCTGTGGTAGCTTCTGGCTGGATGCCGGCGAGCTTGGTAAAATTCGCGATCTGTTCGATACGGAAGAGGAAAGACACCAGGCGGCTCATGAGTACTTCTCGGAAATTTTCGGCGGTCAATTAGCTGCGATAGAAGCCGAAGACCAGGCTAAATTTAACAAAGTACGGAAGATTGCAAATATGTTCCGCTTTGTTTGCCCCAGCTATTACGTCCCGGGAAAACAGGATTGGGGAGCCTTTTAGTCTTCCGGGGCAGCGTTCATAAAATAAAACGCCGGATCTAATCTTCACTGGATTGCCGTACTGTATACGGATGACCGGTGCCGGAGCGCCAAGAGTGTTTCGTGTGCCGTCTCCTGCGCAGGGATGGTTTTTATACGCATTTCTATTTAGCGCAATTCTCCTTCATTTTCACGATTCTCAATTCTGAAAATTTTATATTGCTTAATCTAATGAAAGGTTGTATAAGTGTGATTTCGAGTGCCACGAGCACCGTATAGAACTGATGTAGTTTGTTCTTTTTGCCCATATACATCAGGTTACACTGAGGTCCGGAGCGTGATTTGTGGATCTGCTGATGAGGGGCGTTTTTAATATAAGTGATTGATAATCTGTATCTTATGAAAAGTGGAGAATTCATGAAGCGTAAAATGGTTACTATTGACGGTAATACGGCGGCGGCGTACGTGGCGCACGCTACGAACGAAGTAATTGCAATATATCCGATTACTCCAAGCTCACTGATGGGGGAAATTGCCGATGCAAGGACTGCCAAAGGTGAGGCTAATATATGGGGTACGATCCCTTCGGTTACGGAGATGCAGTCCGAAGCGGGCGCAGCCGGGGCTGTGCATGGTGCACTTGCTACCGGGGCTTTGACTACGACGTTTACGGCCTCACAGGGGCTGTTGCTGATGATTCCCAATATGTACAAAATTGCCGGCGAACTTCTGCCGACAGTCTTTCACATCTCCGCCCGTGCGTTAGCCTGTCAGGCGCTTTCAATATTCGGCGACCATTCGGACGTGATGACTTGTCGCGGGACCGGCTTTGCAATGCTCTGTTCAAACAGCGTTCAGGAAGTTATGGATATGGCGCTGATCGCGCAGCAGGCAACGCTGGCATCGAGCACACCTTTCCTGCACTTCTTCGATGGTTTCAGGACCAGCAATGAATTGCAGAAGGTCGAAGAACTGACACTGGATGATATGCGTGCGATGATCGACGAGAAGCTCGTTGCCCGGCAGAAGGCGCGGGCCCTGACGCCCGACAGGCCGATGATTAGCGGCACAGCCCAGAATCCCGATGTTTACTTCCAGGGCAGGGAAACAGTGAACAAGTACTATCTGGCCGCCCCGCAGCTTGTTCAGGAAGCAATGGACAAATTCGCAAAAATTGTGGGACGGCAGTACCATTTATTCGATTATGTGGGAGCGAAAGACGCTGAGAAAGTCATCGTCCTGATGGGCTCGGCGGCGGAAACAACTCATGAAACCGTTGAACATTTAGCTGCGAAAGGCGAGAAGGTCGGTCTGCTGAAAGTGCGGCTGTTCCAGCCGTTCTGCACGAAGGACTTTATCGCCGCACTGCCGGAAACGACGACGAAGATCGCCGTGCTGGATCGCACGAAGGAGCCCGGATCCATAGGCGAGCCGTTGTACATGAACATCCGGACAGCCGTCGGAGAAGCGATGGGCAAGGGTGAAGCACCCTTCGATGGCTATCCGGTGATTGTGGGCGGCCGATACGGGCTTGGCTCCAAGGACTTTACGCCGGGGATGGTCAAGGCCGTCTTCGATAATCTGGATGCGGAAAAGCCCAAGTATGAGTTCACTGTGGGTATCATTGAGGACGTAACCGATACGAGTCTGGAGGTGGATGACTCTTTCGCTGTTTCTGACAAAGGATTCTTCTCGGGTCTGTTCTACGGCCTGGGATCGGACGGGACGGTCGGTGCGAACCATAACTCGATCAAAATCATCGGCGAACAAACGGACAATTACGCCCAGGCGTACTTCGTTTATGATTCGAAGAAGGCCGGCGCCGTAACAGTGTCACACCTGCGGTTCGGAAATAAGCTGATTCAAAGACCTTACCTGATAAGTAAGGGCGATTTTATTGCTTGCCACAACCCGGCATTTCTCGAGCAGTTCGACATGCTCACGCCGGCACGAGAGGGCGCGTCATTCTTGCTGGCCAGCAGCCACGGGCCGGACGAAGTCTGGGATACGCTGCCGCAGGAAGTACAAAAGCAGATTATCGATAAGAAGCTGAAATTCTACGTGATCAATGCTATCGGGATTGCTCAGGAACTCGGTCTCGGCGGCCGGATCAACGTGATTATGCAGACGGCGTTTTTCAAGATCAGCAATATTATTCCGATCAAAACGGCAGTCGGAGCGATTAAGGACGCGATTAAAAAGTCCTATGGCAAAAAGGGCGAGAAGATTGTCGAGATGAACAACGCTGCGGTTGATGCGGCTCTCGATAAAATCTATGAGGTAAAGGTGCCCGGCAAGGTTACGAGCAAGATAATGATGCGACAGTTGGTGCCCGACGATGCTCCAGATTTTGTCAGGAATGTAACGGCCGAGCTGATGGGATTTCACGGCGATAAGCTGCCTGTGAGCAAAATGCCGGACGACGGCAAATTTCCGACGGGCACGACCAAGTACGAGAAGCGCAACATCGCTGTGAATATCCCGGCGTGGGAGCCGGACGTCTGCATCCAGTGCGGGACGTGCTCGTTTGTCTGTCCGCACGCGGCAATCCGGATCAAGGCATACGATCCGAAGTATGTTGAGGGTGCTCCGAAAACGTACAAGAGCGCCGATGCGAAGGGAAAGGACTTTGCAGAAATGAAGTTCACCGTTCAGGTGGCTCCGGAGGACTGCACCGGCTGCGAAGCGTGTGTGCAGGCCTGCCCGGCGCAGGAGAAGGACAAAGATAAAAAGCCCACGGGACGCAAGGCGATTAACATGACAACGCAGGAGCCGCTCAGGGATACCGAGCGGGATAACTACGCATACTTCCTTGCGATTCCGAATACCGACCCGAAGCTCTTCAAGGCCGCAAGTGTCAAGGGCAGTCAGTTGATTGAGCCGTTGTTCGAGTATTCCGGCGCCTGTGCCGGCTGCGGCGAGACACCTTACGTAAAGCTGCTGACCCAGTTGTTCGGTGACAGGGCGTTCATCGGAAACGCGACCGGCTGCTCGTCGATTTACGGCGGTAATCTGCCGACGACGCCATATACGAAACGCGCCGACGGCAGGGGCCCGACCTGGAGCAATAGTCTGTTTGAGGATGCGGCCGAGTTCGCGATGGGAATGCGACTGACCGTCAGCAAATTCACCGAGCGGGCGCTGTGGCTGCTGGAGAAGGTTGTCGAGAGAGGCTGTGTCAAAAAGGAACTGGCCGGGCAGATCCGCGAGGCGACGCTGGCCAACGATCCGGCACAAGAAGCAATCGAAGAGCAGCGGGCACGTGTGGAAGAACTCAGAAAGCAGCTTGACTCCGGCGATTGCGACGAATGCGGGCATCTGCAGGATCTGGCCGATTATCTTGTTCGCAAGTCCGTCTGGGCGATGGGCGGAGACGGCTGGGCCTACGATATCGGATACGGCGGGCTCGACCACACGCTGGCAAGCGGGACCGACCTGAACGTGCTGGTTTTGGATACGGAGGTCTACTCGAATACTGGCGGCCAGATGTCTAAATCGACGCCGAGAGCGGCGGTAGCCAAGTTTGCGGCGGCCGGAAAACCCATGCCTAAAAAAGACCTCGGACTTCTGGCCATGACCTACGGCAACATTTATGTCGCAAAAGTGGCGATGGGAGCGAACACTAACCAGACGGTCAAGGCCTTCGTCGAGGCCGAGGCGTATCCGGGACCTTCGCTGATCATTGCATATTCGCACTGCATTGCCCACGGCATTAATATGACACTGGGTCATCAGGAGCAGAAAAAGGCCGTCGCCTGCGGGCACTGGCCGTTGTACAGATTCAACCCGAGACTTACAGAGCAGGGTAAAAATCCGCTGCAGCTCGATTCGAAAGCTCCCACGATTGAATTCGAAGAGTATGCTTATGGCGAGAATCGCTATCGAACGCTGAAGCAATCGCAGCCGGAAGCGGCGGCAAAGTTAATCAAACTTGCAAGCAACGATGCGGTCAAACGATATGCTCTTATGGAGCAGCTTGCAAATCTAAATTGCGATGAATAACCGTTAATAGGAGGCTTGGAGGAAATGAGAAATCGGATATCAGAGACAATTTGCCTGGTTCTTGTAGCGATTTTTGCCCTCGCAGGTTGTGAGCAAAAATACGAGGAAGACGTGGATGTTTTGGATCGTGGTCCGGAAGTTGGAGCGATTTCTGTCCCATCCGATGAGGCGGCGCGGGCGATCGAAGCAACGGGTGGATTGAGTGCCTGGAAGAATACCACAAAGCTGCAGCTTGATTGCGTGGTTACTTTTTATCAGCCGGACGGCAGTTTCTACCTGACCGAGCAGCGTTACGAGGTTCATCCGTGGTTAAATTCCATTCAGATATCAGCCGACGAGCCGCAAGGAGCGTTTGTCTGGCAATTGTCGGAAGGACAATTTGACGTATTAAAAGGTGCCGGTCAAATTGAAGCCCTGTCGAAAGCAGTACCGAGCCGCTGTTATGCAGAAGTGATATTGAATATCATAACAGCCCCGGCACAATTTCTGGACGGGTCGGTTGAGTTTTCCAAACAGCCCACTCCGGTCAAAATGCAGGGAAAATGGTATTACCTGATTGACAGACAAGGCAAAGACCTTACTGAACGTATATCTGATGCGGTTTTCTATCAGGACAGGGACAGCTCTTTAGTCGATATGATTCGGCTTGCCTGTTTGAACGCAGGGGCGACCCGTGAAAAGCCCATACAATACGTACGCGGCTACGACTATCAAGAGGTTGAAAAGGCAGGCCCCAGAATCCCGACCAGGATAGAGATATTCGAGACCGACGCCCGGGACCGTACGCAAAAGCGGCTGGTTAAAATAGACTGTCACTCGGTAATAAGCACGCAATAAAAAACATCAGAAAGGTCGGGTTATTTAGACCCGGCCTTCTTTATGAGTTTGCCTGTCGTTAATTTACTGTGCGGTTTGTTGCTGCATCGTCATAACGGCAGACATGATCTCCATTAGATGCTGTTTTGGCACGGCGATATTAACAACCATCCTTCCGTCAGCGGCCCTGCCTGCAATTACGAAATTGCTCTTGGTCTGAACATCCATCGGCGGTATTGGTATAGGCACCATAGATGTTGCCATGTTGAATAACCGCAGGGCATTAATTGTTACTACGAAATCAGCTTTATTTGTTTCCGGCAGAAGCGACAGGGCGGCTTTCATCTCGGCGCCGATTTGTTTTGGGCTGTCGGTTTTGACCTGGTCAATTAATTCGCGTATAGTTGAATTGACATCGCCGCTGACGGCACAGACAAACAATCCGTCAGTCATGCCCCATCGGTAATCGAATCCGTCGCCGTACATGGAGGTTATCATCTGGGCCTGCGGCGAATTGGTATCGGTGGATTTCATCGTTAACTTCGCTGAGCTTATTGAAATTCCTTTGTAACTGTCGACGACGCTCTTAATACTGAAGCCGGTTTCTATTCCAAAGCTCTTATAGAAATCCATGATGCCGCTGGTGTTCATAATATCCGTTGCTTTTTCGATGTACTGGGCGAATTTTTTCTCGTCCTTAACCGCTATAACATACTTCACCGCGAAAGGCGGCTTCTTTTTGGCGTCGTTTGAAAATGAATACGCCAAGGGGCCGTCAAAACAGTCAGTGATGTTGGTTATAAGAGTTTTAAATTCAGTGATATCCTCTGCGCTCATACTATCACCACTCATCGCGGCAAACAAATCGATGCTTCTGACATTAAGCTTTTTCCAGAAGGACGTATTAATAGTAGCTCCGAAGTTCGCTATAGCTCCGTCTTCCAGATACGTCAGCAGCGTATTTTCCCGTTGCGACGTGGCATCAGCCGTCAACATCTTCGCCATATCCGTTCCGGGGACGGCCAGAATGGTTTTGGTGATATTCAAAACATCGGATTTTGGATTGATCGCTATACTTACTGATTTTATTTCTTTCATCAGCACTTCAAGGATGCCGGAATACATATTCATGATGTTTTGGATGCTTGCGGGTGATGCTCCCGACTGGCTGGCCTGCATGCTTGTCGTCAACGTTTTAATCTCTTCTATTTTTACCGGAGATAATTGAACCGAAAGTTCCGGATACCTGCTGCACATTACCATACGCCCAGACCGGTTCGGTTTCTGCCTGTTTCGTCTCGGCGGCATCGAGGATACCGGAAAGTCCCGCTGAGTCGGCGGCTGAAATCGCTTTTGCCATTGTAACCAGCTTGTCATAATCGTTCGCCCAGCTCATGATCGCATAATTGCCGGCTTTCGCAGTCAGCATTACAGGTGCCCCATTGAGTGTGATTTTAGAAATCCCCTTTTCATCCGCCTGGGTACAATTTGTATTGCCCTCGATAAACTGTTTATAATCCGTAACGGGAGCCAGGACACCGACAAATATGTCTGGGATAGCGTCGGCTTGCGTTGTCTCGCCGGGCATAGTTACGCCGAATACCGCGAAACTGCCGTTGGTATTCAAGCCGGTCAACTGCGGGCTGCCCAGCAGATTTGCAAGCTGCATACGAACCAGCATGGAGACCCCCAAAGGCATAGGCGATGCGCCGGCCAGGAACTGGTCTATTTGATTCAGAGTATAGTCGAAATTGTTTATCCGGACGCAAAATAAAGTCTTCGCCGGGATCATTTTAAGCAGTTCGTTGTTTGCCGGACTTTGCGCGCTCAGTGCCGCGGCAAAGATAAACAGAACCAGCAGCCCAGCAGTAGCAACATCTCTCAAACGTCTTGACTTAAGCATTGTCTGTACCTCCATAAATAAATGTTCGTAAACGTGTCTGTCACAAATCGTGAACCGGACCTTATGAAATATAAGACGACCATT